>CAMWLE010000007.1 GCA_947175015.1 uncultured bacterium | reverse complement strand
AAGCATGGGAACAGATTCTCTGGAAACCGGAAGTAATGGAATGGATTTCCTGGAAGCAGAAAGCATAGAGACGGATTCAGAGGAAGCCGGAAGTATGCAAGCGGCTTCGTTGGAAATCGGAGAAAAAGCGAAGGCGAAGGATGGCGCTATTGCCAGGGCGACAGCGGAAGCAACAGAAACATCATCCTTGGAAGAGTCTGCGGAAGGCAGGGCGATAGAGCGTGATAAGGTGAAAGTCAGAGGGTTGACACGGGAAGAGAAAGAGCTGTATGCCCCGTTTATTCAGAGCCGGTCAGCAAGAGAAAAGCTGGTACAGGCAATTGATAATATCAGTATGGCTGCTTATACGGGAAATGTTGTGATCACCGGTGAAGAGGGGATGGATACTATGACCTTTGCGAAAAACATGATTCGCGAGGTACAGATGACAGACAGCAATTTTTCAGGAAAAGTGGCTAAAATATCCGGAGAAAGCCTGAACGGAAGGGATGTGAATGAAACTTTATGGAATTTAAATAATGGAGCGTTGATCATATATCGTGCGTCCGGTATGGAAGCCAGGACTGCGTCAGTTCTCCATAAGGCATTGCAGCAGGAGAACCTTGGGATTATTATAATCTTAGAGGATACAAAAAAAGCGATTCAGAGGATGTTTTTGGGAACGCCGGAATTGTATGGTGATTTTACTGCGCGTATGGATTTAGAGGCACTCAGCAATGATACATTAGTGGCTTTTGGTAAACGATACGCAAGGGAAAAGGAGTATTCCATAGATAATTTAGGAGTGCTGGCTCTGCATACAAGGATTGAAGAACTTCAGACCATTGACCATGTGGTTACTGTTGTGGAGGTGAAGAAAATTGTAGATGAAGCCATTCGACATGCATGCAGAAAAACGCTGGGACATTTCTTTGATATCCTATTTTCTAAACGGTATGACGAAGAAGATATGATCATTTTGACAGAAAAGGATTTTGCTTATTAATTCGTGAAAGGCGGTAAAAGTATGGCAAAAGAAGTAAAAACGAACAAACAAACGAAAACAGGCAAGCAGGCGGAAAAACCTGAAAAAGAAGAAAAAACAGAGAAAAAGGTGCTGCCACAAGATGAGATAGAGACTGTTTTTATCTCAGAGGCAGATCAGTATCTGTTTTCTCAGGGAACCCATTATGACATCTATAAGAAATTGGGAGCACATGTGTCCCAGGAGGATGGAAAAAAAGGAGTTTATTTTGGCGTCTGGGCACCCAACGCGGTTCAGGTACATGTAGTGGGCAGCTTTAACGCATGGGATACGGAAGCGCATCCCATGGTGAAATTGGGACCTGTGGGAATATGGGGACTATTTATTCCGGAGATAGGGCCGGGGGAAATGTACAAATTCCTGATTACTGCCCATGACGGCAGAAGGATTTACAAGGCAGACCCTTTTGCCAATTATGCGGAGCGCAGACCCAATACGGCTTCTATTATCGCTGATATGAAAGGATTTGAATGGGAAGACGATCAATGGATGACCGAACGGGCGGAAATGGATATTCAGAAACAGCCGGTGGCAATCTACGAGTGCCATATCGGTTCCTTTATGAAACATCCGGACGGAACGGAAGGGTTCTATAATTATCGTCAGTTTGCGGATAGAATTGTAGAATATTTGAAGGAAATGAAGTATACCCATGTGGAATTGATGGGCATTTTGGAGCATCCTTATGACGGTTCCTGGGGTTATCAGGTGACAGGATATTATGCACCCACCGCCCGCTACGGCACCCCGAAGGATTTCATGTATCTGATAAACGAATTGCACAAGGCAGGTGTGGGCGTGATTCTTGACTGGGTACCGGCTCATTTTGCGCCGGATGCACATGGATTGGCTGAATTTGACGGTCAGTGTATTTTCGAGCATCCTGACCCCCGCATTGGAGAGCATCCGGACTGGGGTACGAAAGTATTTAATTATGCCAAGCTGGAAGTAAGGAATTTCCTGATCGCCAATGTCCTGTTTTGGCTGAGAGAGTTTCACGTGGACGGTATCAGGGTGGACGCCGTAGCGTCAATGTTGTATCTGGATTATGGCAGGAGAGACGGCCAGTGGGTGCCGAATAAATATGGCGGGAAAGAGAATCTGGATGCCATAGAATTCTTTAAACATATGAATTCCGTGGTCAGAGGCACCTATCCTGATTTCATTACTGTGGCAGAGGAGTCCACTGCATGGCCCCATGTAAGCAGCGAAATCGGCGGAGATGGTCTCGGCTTTACCTTTAAGTGGAATATGGGATGGATGCACGACTTCTGTGAATATATGAAATTAGATCCTATCTACCGAAAAGGAAATCATTACGCACTGACTTTTGCCATGAGTTATAATGAGCATGAGAAATATATTCTGCCCCTGTCCCATGATGAGGTGGTTCATTTAAAATGTTCTATGGTAAATAAGATGCCGGGATATCAGGTGGACAAGTATGCCAACCTGCGTACTGCTTACACCTATATGTTCGGACATAGCGGCAAGAAGCTTCTGTTTATGGGGCAGGATTTCGGTCAGGAACGAGAGTGGAGCGAGGAAAGGGAGTTGGATTGGTTCCTGCTGGGTGAGAAAAATAATCTGGGATTGCAGTCTTATGTAAAAGAGCTGCTGAAGATCTACCGTAAATATCCTGCGCTCTATGAAATAGATGATAGCTGGGATGGCTTCGAGTGGATGAATGCGGATGATGCAGAGAACAGCGTTTATGCCTTTGTGAGAAAATCTTCAAAGGAAGCCAATCATCTTTTGTTTGTATTGAATATGACACCTGTCAAGAGGGAAGCGTACAGGGTGCCTGTGCCGAAGAAGAAAAAGTATAAGCTGTTATTAAACAGCGATGAGGAAAGGTTCGGCGGCTGGGGCAATGAGATCGAGAGTGAAATTGCTGCGGAAAAGGAGCCTTGCCAGAACCAGGACTATTCTATTACGTTGGATTTGCCTCCATTTGGCGCCACAGTGTTTGTATTTTAGGATTCATGATTATTATAAGGCAGGGGTAAAGGTTTTGTAAGAATCTACCGAAATAAAAGGTAGGTGCAGAAAGGGCACCTGCCTTTTATAGTGTACCTGAATAGAAGGTGGTTGAATAAAGCATTCGATAATAACCTGTTCAGGAGACACAAGTGTGCGGCATGATATCCGAAAGTAAAAAGGGATTGAAATGAATCGCTGTGTTGTGTCGTTGGAGAGGTGAATGAAAAACAAGAATAGGAGAACACATTTTGAAAGTAGCATTTCCGGAGCAGGCGGTATCGGAGGCCGAAAAGCAAAAACAACAAATAAACAAATCCAGAACTTCACATAACAGTGGAGTTGTCACAGCGGGTCAGGTTCCTTTTGCCGCTATGGTAAACGGTATACAGGATGTACCCGGTATGGGCGGCGAGAAAGGGAAAAGCCTGATTGAACTTCAGCAGGAAGCAGGTAACGCTGATGTTGCCCTGCAGCAGGATTTCATGACGGTTATGTCACATACCATGACGGCGGAAGACTATGCTAAATTGCAGGAGGAAGGCTTTGACCTGGGCAGCATGGAGCCGGAGGATGTGGTGACCATTGTGGACAAAATCAAGGCGGAACTGGTGCGTTCCGGTCAGAACATTGCCGGTTATACGGATGATATGGATATGCAGACTTTGGCAGCAGCATTGGGAAGCCAGGCATTGGCGCAGGCGGTGGCGGATAGTTTTACAGCAGCCAATGTACCTTTGACGAAGGAAAATCTAACAGCCGTGTCACAGGCGTGGGAGATGAATACACAACTGCAGCCCATCAGTGAAGGAGCCAAGAGCTATCTGATTGATAATGAAATGGAGACGGAAATTTTCAGCCTCTACCTGGCACAGAACAGCGGCGCCAGCAGGGGCGGCAGTGCACCTAAGTTTTATGCCGAGGATGTACATGGATATTATGCCCAGAGTGCGGGCGGACAGTCTCCCAAACAAAATGAAGCGCTTTTGGCGCAGATTGATAAGATCATAGAGCAGTCCGGCAGGGAAATCAATGAGGATAGCCATAGGGATGCGGCATGGCTTCTGGACAAGGGATTGCCCCTGACAGCGGAGAACCTGAATAAACTCGCGGATCTGCAGAATCTTGAGCTGCCGGTGAAGGAAGAGCATTTTGCCCAGGCAGCCGCGGCAGCAGTGGCAGAGGGTAAGAATCCCATTCATGCAGATGTGTCAGGAAGAGATGAGAACCTGTATGAAAAAGCTGCGGAAATTTCTGACTATTATCATAGCAAAGAATTCTGGGAGGCAAATGTCGGAGATATTACGGCCAGAAGACAGTTGGAGGAAATCCGCCTGCGAATGACAGCGGAGGTAAACGTTAAGCTGTTGAAGAGAGGCTTTGCCATTGATACTGCGCCCATGGAAGAGTTGATTGAAGCGTTGAAGCTGGCAGAGAGTCAGGTGGCGAATCGGTACTTCCCCAAGGATGCAGAAGCGGTTGCAAAGTATCGTAATTATCATACCACCAATAGCGTGACGGCAGAGCTGCCTAAGCTGCCTGTGGATGTATTGGGACCCTTTGCACAGGGACATAATACGGCATCTCTGGCAGAGTTCCATAAGAGCGGCAAGGCATTGCAGGAAGCTTATGAAAAGGCGCAGAAGAGTTATGAGACATTGATGACTTCACCCAGAAGTGATATGGGAGACAGCATTCAGAAAGCATTTGCCAATACGGACAATCTGTTAAAGGGTATAGGAGCGGAGCTTACGGATGAAAACCGCAGGGCAATCCGGATTCTGGGATATAACCAGATGGAGATTACCCTTGCCAATATGGAAGCCGTGAAGGAAGCTGACAGGTTGGTACAGAGTGTTGTGGAGAAACTGACTCCTGCGGCAACACTGAAGATGATTCGGGACGGCATAAATCCTCTGGAGAAGAGCTTTGGAGAGTTGGAAGAGTATTTTGAGAAGCTTCCGCCGGAATATAAGAAAGAATCTGAGAGTTACAGCCGTTTCCTTTATGGATTGGAGAGAAATGCGGAGATTACGCCGGAAGAGCGAGAGAGTTATATTGGTATTTTCAGACTGGTTCGCCAGTTGGAAAGGGCGGATGGCGCGGCAGTGGGTGCGCTGGTGAATGCTCAGGCAGAGCTTCAGTTCTCCAATCTGCTGTCTGCAGTGCGCAATGGCCGGTTGAAGGCAGTGGATGTGAAAGTGACGGAGGAATTGAGCACCGCTGCAGAAAGGATGCAAAAGGCGAAAAAGGGAGACAGTATTTCTTCGCAAATTGCCAAGGCATTTGTCAAAACGGCCAATAAGGTAGTGCAGAAAGTGTCATCCAATGAAAAGGCCACGGCAGAATATAATAAGGTGCAATTGGAGGATATGCGGAAAGCGGTTGTCACTGCGGACAAGGAATGCGTGGCAATGCTGCAGAGGGGAGAAATGTCTGCCAGTGCGGACAATCTGATGGCAGCACAGGCATTGACCCAGGGGGCCGAGAATATTTTTGAACAGGGCGACAAGCGCAAAAACAGTGTAAATAAAAATAAGTCCGCGGAGGGAGCACAGAATCAGCCCGCGCCAAAGGCTGCCGAAACTTCAGCGCCCAAGGAGGCTGCGCCGGTGCAGGATGCGCCAAGACGTGAAATCACAAACAGCAGTCAGTTATGGGAGATTCTGGATGATCGGGAGAATTTTGTGGACACCTATGTGGAATTTGCCAAGAGTGCCATGGAAGCTGTTGAGGATGCCACTTTTACAGAGGCGGAGAGCAGTCTGGATGTCCGCAGTATGCAATTGAATCACAAACAGCTTACGGTTGCCGCGTCTTTGGCAAAGCAGGAGGAATTCTTCATTCCGTTACAGGTAGGAGATACCGTTACCCAGGTGCATCTTACCATTGACAGGAACAGTGCCGAAAAGGGTACTGTCACCGTGGGAGTGGCTCCTACGGAGGATGACTATATGCAGGCCCGGCTCTATGTGGAAAAAGGTACCGTTTATGGTATTTTCATGGGAGGAGCACAAAATGAGGTAATGAAAATGCAGGAAATAGCCGATACCTTTAGAAGAGAAGCAGGAAGTAACTGGATGGTGGGGAATATTACCGTGGTGCCTGCAGGCGGAGGAATGCCTGATTTTGTCAGACCTGGGGAGCATGTCCCAACGGAAAATGCAGAGTTGTACCAAGTGGCAAAGGTATTTCTACATTCGGTTATGCAGACCACAGCGCGTTAGAATTTGCAGGATGATGTTGTAAGTCCGCGGTGCGCGAAGTGTAAGTTGATAGGGTCCGAAATGTTTTTGTAATGGTATGTGTTAATTAACAATGGTAGAGGAGAGGAAATGTATGAGAATTAATTATAATGTATCCGCAATGCTTTCAAATAATGCATTGAGAAATAGTGACAATTTGCTGGCACAGTCCTTAGAAAGGCTTTCTTCCGGATTGAAGATTAACAGCGCCAAGGACAATCCTGCCGGTATGGCTATGGCCAAGAGAATGAATGCTCAGTTGGAAGGGTTATCGGTGGCGAATTCCAATGCCGGCGATGGTGTGTCTATTATTGAGACAGCCGATGGCGCTATGTCTGAAATCAGTGAAATGCTTCAGCGGTTGAACGAGCTTGCGATAAAATCGGCCAATGGCCTTAATTCTGACAAGGACAGAGAAGTGATACAACAGGAAGTGGACCAGTTGACGGAAGAAATTACCAGAGTTGCCGATGTGACGGAATTTAATGGCCAGAAGCTGTTGAATGGAGAATTTTCCCTGAAAGGATATACCAAGGATCCGAAAGTCAAGGTGAAGTCCTATTCTACGGATGTAGCTGCCAAGATATATAATATTGCTAATATTCATATAGAGAAAGAGATGATCAACGGGAAGGAAACAGGGGAATATGTGGTAACAGCAAATCTGGATAATCCGAATAATCCGGGAAGCAGTGATTTTCCGGAGGGTGCTACGGCGAGCATTAAGGATAAGCTTGTCACGATAAAAGGTGTGAATGGTTTTGAGATGGTACTTGATTTGAACGGAATGGATGAGTTTGATCAGGATCCCTTTGACCCCATTGAGATTAACAACTTAGAGGTGGATGCCACCGGTATCGGTGCCATGAGACTGCAGATCGGCGCCAATGAGGGGCAGGTGTTGGAGGTTGTTATCCCGGAGATTTCCCTCAGGGATATGGGAATTGAAGATCTGGATGTGAGTACGAAGGATAGTGCCACAGAGGCCATTGACCGTATTGATAATGCAATGCAGTATTTATCCAGTGTCAGAGGAAAATTGGGTGCATATCAGAACAGATTGGAATCTACCATGAATAGCCTTGATATTACTTCTGAAAATATGACTGCTGCATATTCAAGAATTATGGATGTGGATATGGCAGAAGAAATGACCAACTACACCACATATCAGGTGCTGACGCAGGCAGGAACCTCCATGTTGGCGCAGGCAAATGAAAGACCTTCGCAGGTGCTTCAGTTGCTGCAGTAGTGATTTGGACATAATAATACTTTTGCTGCCATGAAGTGATAACATAATTCCCTCAGAAGGATATCTGAACAAGGTATCCTTCTGTTGTTTCGGGGCGGTTCATTTCGTTCGGCCGCTTGTCTGGTTTGTGGATGGACTCCCGCCGCTGTCCACAGGGTGGTTCTTGCCTGTGTGAGGGGTAAAATGGTAAACTTCAATAACCATGAGTATATCTTGCGTGTTGTAAATACTTCAAATGTAGGAAGGGCTTGGAAAAGGATGAAAAAAGAGGATAAGCAGCAGTTTACATTACGGATAACGCAGGCAAATGCCACGGAGTTGGTGGTCATTTTATATGAAATGCTATTATGTTATTTAGAAGAGGCGGAACAGGCGTTGCTTGCAGATGAAAAAGCAGTTTTTCATGAGGCTGTACGTAAGGCAAGGGGGTGCCTGAATGAGCTTGTGGGGTCTTTGCACCAGGAGTATGAACCGGCGCCGACGCTGCTGCAGTTGTATCTGTTCTGCATCAGGCGCCTGGCGCGTGCTGAACAGCGCCAGGACAGTGAACTGTTTGGAGAGATAAAACGAGTTATCGTTCCATTGCATGACGCCTATCAGCAGATTGCCGGGCAGAATAGCGCCGGGCCGATTATGGGCAATTCCCAAACGGTTTATGCCGGGCTGACCTATGGAAGGAGTTCCTTAACCGAGAACATGGCTGACCAGGGAGCGAACAGGGGAATGTTTGCATGAGCTATTGCTCTCAGGAATTGTTTCCGCGGCGGCCAGATTTGCCAGGTGCTTGTATCTTTTTTGAAGAGCGTTAATCTGATAGATATAGCTGTCAATCAAATCAAATTCCACAGCATTGTCGAAACCCGCATAGGCAATTTCAAGAGCCTGGCGGGTTTTTTCTATAGAATCTTTCAGCGTAACAGGTGCATAATCTTCCTCTGTGGTATCATTGGTTCCAATGCTTTGGCTGAAATATGTTTTCATGGCATCTCCTTCCTTTCTGACGAAAATGATTGTGAAAGTATTGCATCTTGCCTTGCGTAAACCGCACAGTCCGGATAAACTCCCTTGCTCATTTTATAAGACAACTGTGAGACAAAACGCATGTCCTTTGCGGTTTGTGTGTACAATTTCATCATCATAGATACATTACAATTCATGGTTCCGTGTTAAAGTATAGGCGGCACAAAGTCAAAATATACCAAAACTGGAAAAAATTGTTATATCATATTTGCCATAGCTGTACATAAAATAGTAAAAAATAAGTTGTTAGCGTGTTGCGGTATTGGGAGGAAACGATGGAACGAATGTTAAATGTTATAATGAGAGGTATCTTGGGAACCATAGCCATATACTTCATAAATTCTATGCTGGAAAGTATGGGGATTTCACTTGGGGTAGGAGTGAATGTGTTTACGGCTTTGACATCGGGAATCCTTGGAATTCCAGGGGTTCTGGCACTTTACGCAATCGGCATTTACAAAGTTTTGTAGAAAATTCACAAAATCGTATTTTTTTCATTTTTGCTCTTGAAATAGGTGGGGGCATCCGTTATAATACATTTACAACTTGCAGGTCAGGCAGGTTTACATACTAACCAGCCTGTACCATAAGTTGTAAGGTCAAAAAATTCAGTTGTTTTCATGTAATGATTCAAGGTAATCCGTGAGGCAGATATCGCTTCGGAATTCAAAGTTAGAGAGAAAAAGCAAAGGAGATGGTTGATTGGCGGTCTTATGTATACTGTTAGGGGCGGCCTGTGGTTACGACTATAGGAGCAGCAAAATTCCTAATTACTTGATTGTATTGATTTCTGTTTTTGGTGCAGGGTACTGCTTTCATAGTGGTGGAACGGCAGAACTGTTCGGCTATTTTGGAAAAGCGATGTTGATTATGCTTCTGCTCTTTCCTTTCTTCAGAATCGGAACCATAGGGGCTGGAGATATTAAGTTGTTGGGCGTGACGGCAGGGTATCTGCCTTTCGAGAAAATCTTGGTATTCTTATTTGTATCTTTGCTGATTGCAGCAGTGATTTCTCTGATAAAAATGTGGAAAAATGGTCAGTTCAGAAAGCGGTTACGGTTTTTATGGGAATATCTGGCGAATGTTGTCCAAAGCGGCAGGTGGCAGCTATATCCTGAAAAAAATGACAGGCAATCTTCAGGAATCTGTTTATCGGGACCGGTGATACTCAGTTTACTGCTGTATATAGGAGGTATCTATTGAAGAAAGTATCCAATCAAATTATGGTGTTGTGCGATACGGAAGAAGAATATGCACAGCTTATGACGGAATTTTTGAAGAAGCATAAGGATTTGCCATGGGAGCTGCGCACCTACACAAATGTGGGTTATTTGATGCAGGAAGAGCAGGAAGCAATAGAAATGCTGGTGGTAGCGGAATCGGCATTTTGCCAGGAAATGCAAATGTTATGTCCGCAATGTGTGGTTGTTTTAAGTGAAAGCGGAGTGATGAAATGGGAGGATGTGTTCTATGTGGACAAGTACCAGGAAGCGGAAGAAGTGCTGAAGTATTTGTTAGGAATTTATGCGGAGTCTGCCGAGATACAGTTTCCCAGATTGCCCATGATATCTGAGACTGATAAAAAGCAGAAAACTATTTTTATAGGGAACTATTCTCCTGTGAGAAGAAGTATGCAGACGTCTTTTGCAATGACTATGAGCCAGATATTGGCCCAGGAGCATTCTACACTATATTTGAATTTTGAGCATTATGCGGGACTTTCGGAACTTTTACCAAATATGCAGACATTGGACATAGCGGATCTGCTTTATTTTCTCAATGCGGAGAAGGATAAATTCCGGTTGAGAATGCAGATTATATTGAAACACAAAGGAAGACTTGATTATATTCCGCCCATGAAAGCCGGCCAAAATCTGCTCTCAGTTACAACGGCGGAATGGTTGGGATTGCTGCAGAAGATTCAGGAAATGGGAATCTATGAGTATGTGGTTCTTGATTTAAGTGAGAGTATGCAGGGGTTATTTGAAATTCTCCGACGATGTACCATGGTGTATACACTCACAAGGGAGGACAGAATTGCTAAAAGCAAACTGCTTCAATATGAGCAAATCCTTTCTCTGTATGACTATCATGATGTGTTGGACAAAACGAAGCAATTCAGCCTGTCCCATATTCGCAGACTGCCGGAGGAATTGGAGCAGCTCACAAAAGGGGAATTGGCAGAACTGGTGAAGCGTTTGCTTAAGGATATGGAGAATTAATTGCCTGTGCTGCTGTCGGCGGCATGCTTGGCAGTGTGAAGAAATGCGAATAGAACATGGAATCATAGGTTACTGCGTCAGGGTGTTTTGCAGGAAGTGACAAGGAGGTAGATTGCAATGGAATACACAAGTCTTAAAAGAGAACTGCGGCATAAAGTGCAGGAAAGAATGGATTTTGTAAAAGATTATACAGATGAAGAGGTTGAGGATATTATAGATGAGGTGATTCTGGAACAGGATAAGCTGATGATATTACCAGTAGAGGTCAGAAGGCGGCTGAGACAAGAACTGTTTGATTCCTTGCGCAGACTGGATATTTTACAGATGTTTGTGGAGGACAGTTCGGTTACGGAGATTATGATCAATGGCAAAGATCACATTTTTGTAGAGCAGGAGGGAAGGCTTCGGGAGCTTGATATAGGCTTTGATTCAGCGGAAAAACTGCAGGATGTGATACAGCAGATTGTAGCAGGGTGCAATCGTGTGGTAAATGAAGCTTCGCCGATAGTGGATGCCAGACTTCCCAATGGATCAAGGGTCAATGTTGTTATGAACCCTATTGCACTCAACGGCCCCATTGTTACTATAAGACGTTTCCCTGATAAACCGATTACTATGGAACGTCTGCTTCATACAGATTCTATTTCTCAAGAGGCTGCCAATTTTTTAGAGCAATTGGTGAAAGCCAAATATAATATTTTCATCAGCGGTGGAACCGGAAGCGGGAAAACCACTTTTCTAAATGTGTTATCTCATTATATTCCATTAGACGAAAGAGTTATAACAATTGAAGACAGCGCAGAGTTGCAACTACAGGGGTTATCCAATCTGGTAAGACTGGAAACACGCAACAGCAATGTGGAGGGCTGTCATGAAATCACAATTCGGGAACTGATTAAATCATCATTGCGTATGAGGCCTGACAGAATCATTGTGGGGGAGGTGAGAGGAGCAGAAGCAATAGATATGCTGCAATGTCTTAATACAGGGCATGACGGAAGTATGTCAACAGGTCATGCCAACAGTGGTAGGGACATGTTGGCAAGGTTGGAAAATATGGTGTTGATGGGAATGGATTTGCCATTACCGGCAATCCGGCAGCAGATTGCATCAGGAGTGGATATCATAATACACTTGGGCAGATTACGGGATAAAACCAGAAAGGTGCTGGAAATTACGGAAGTTGCAGGATGTGAGAACAATGAGATTAAGCTCAATCCGTTGTTTCTGTTTGAGGAAGCAGGAGAGGATAGCAAGGGAAACGTTATTGGGCGCTTACAGAAAAAGGGGGTGCTGCTTCATGGAAACAAACTTAAAGTTGCAGGATTATCATAAGTACTGTTGGAAAAAAGGTGAAAAATGGAAGACTGGCGTTTTCTGCTTTGGAATTACAGGACTTTTGGCATACTTTTTCTATCAAAGTATTTGGGCAATGATTCCGCTTTCTGCTGTGGGAGTATATGTTTTCTTCCAAATAAGTAAGGAAAAAGCAGAACGTGAAAGAAAGGAATTGGCAGCACAGTTTCGAGAGTGCATTCTCTCCGTGGCAACATCATTACAGGCAGGGTATTCGGTTGAAAATGCTTTTTTGGAGTGTAGACAAGATATGATATTGATGTTTGGCGGGGATGCACCAATTTGCAGAGAACTTACCATGCTCAAAAGAGGGTTGGCAATTAATATTTCTTTGGAAGAACTCCTGCTGGATATGGCGAGCCGGAGTGGATGTGATGAGATTGCTCAATTTGCTCAAATCTTTTCCCTTGCAAAACGGAATGGAGGTAATCTGGCGGAAATCATCAAAAGTTCTGCACATCAAATTGGAAAACAAATTGAACTGCACCAGGAAGTACAAATGCGTATCAGCGGAAAACAGATGGAACTTACCATTATGGAATTCATGCCGTTTGCAATATTGTTTTATATCAATATGGGAACGCCCGGATATTTTGACAGTTTATATCACAATCTGGCCGGCATAGCGATTATGACAGGATGTTTGGCAATTTATTGTGGGGCGTATCTGTTGGGGAAGTATATTATGAAAGGGTGTATGAGGGGGTGGTGATTTGTACGGGATTGCAATGGCAGTTGCAGGAGGGTATTTCATAGTATTCTTTCTCAGTAGGAAAGAAGACACGGCACCCAATATTTCTTCTTTATTGGCCCCTTTTTATCGAATGACATTATATTTGTTAAAAAGAATCTGGCCTAAGTTTCCAAAGCTGTTTTCTTCTGCCCAAGTGGAAAAAGACTTGGCACAACTTTACCCAGGGGAATCGAAAGAATGTATGATGACAGAGTATTATGCAAGGAAAATGGCACTTTGCCTGGCGGTTGTCTTCATTGGAACGATACTTGGTACGGCGGTCAAGATGAGTGCACAAAATGGGCTTACATTGAGGGAAGATGGCTTGGTCAGACGAAGCAGTTATCAGGAGGGGGTCAGAGAAATTAACATTACAGCCGATTATGGGGAACAGCAAATGGAATTTCGGTTACAAGTGGAACCAAGACGTTTTACAGAAGAGGAGACAGAAAAGCTTTTTGATGATTTCCTGGAGAGGCTTCCGGAATATATCTTAGGAGATAATGAGAGTTTGCAGCATGTTACAAAAGATTTAGTTCTGAAGAGTGAATATGATTCCTTTCCCATAGTGGTGGAGTGGAGAAGTGATAAACAACATATTTTGAGCAATACAGGTCATATATTTCCGGTAGAAAAGCCGGAACAGGTAAAGCTGATGCTGCACATTGCCTATAATGAATACTGCAGGGAGGCCGAGTTGATGGTAACAATAACACCGCCGGTACTTTCGGAGAAGGAGAAGCTTTATTTAGAAGTAGAACAAATTTTGCTGCAATCTCATAATGATAACCTGGAACAGGAGAATTGGAAATTGCCTGCGGAATGGAATGGTGAGCGTATTTACTGGAAGCAGATGGTGGAGGATAATAGTTTGCTTCTATGGGGAGCGGTTATGGGGACAGTGGTTCTCATATACATATTTTCTGATAGGGATTTGCATGAGCAGATAGAGAAAAGGAAAAAAAGACTTCGTAGAGAATATCCTGAAATTGTGCATAAGTTAGTTCTGTTTGTAGGTGCCGGAATGACAATTCGTGGTGCTTTTCAGAAAATTGCCAGTGATTATGAGGTGAAACAGCGGGCAATAAGCAAACAATCGCCGGCCTGTGCGGAAATGTTGTATACTTGCCGAGAATTATGTGCAGGCGTATCTGAAGGAGCAGCGTATGAACATTTTGGCAGAAGAACCGGATTACAGGAATATATCAGGTTAAGCACATTATTGGCACAGAATCTAAAACGTGGAAACAGTACTTTGCTGCAGCGGCTTAGAGAGGAGGCGGACAAGGCGGCAGAAGAGCAACTGCAGCAAGGAAGAAAATTGGGTGAAGAGGCGGGAACAAAGCTGTTAGTGCCAATGGTATTAATGCTTGCAGTTGTAATGGTTATTATAATGGTTCCGGCATTTTCCAGTATGTGAGCAATCAAGGAGCAAAGCTGAAATATGATTATTTTTCGATTAAATATAAATGAAATTAAAGAAGATGAGGTATAAGAAAATGAAGCTTGAGAAAATGAGATGTAAGAAAGAGATGGAGGCAGAAAAAGAGATGAGACTGAAGAAGGAACAGGAGGTTGAGGCAATGGAAGGATTAAAAGGAGTAAAGCAACTTTTGGTGGAAGATGATGGAATGGGGACTGTAGAGATTATCTTGATTATTGTGGTTTTGGTCGGACTTGTGATCGTATTCAAAAGTCAGATTACAGAAGTTGTTAATAACATCTTTAAGAAGATTACGGAACAGACAAACAAAGTATAAGTATGAACGGAATGAAGATTTAAGATTCTTATTCAATGTAATAGCACTATAGGTTCATAAACGGTTTATCATAATTCAGGATTTAGCGAGGGAGGAAAAAGGGATGAGCAAATGGAGAAGGTATTACAAAACATATTATTATCAAACTGGAAAGCAAATCCGAAATGCGTATTTGACAGTATGGGTTACACTTTGTCTTACGCTCATCCTGTCCCTTTGCCTGACTTTAATCAATGGAGCTCGCAGAAATGGTGCCAGAATGGAGGTAGAATGTGTGACGGAAATTGGTTTACAGAGTATTCTTGCAGAATATCACCGAGAGCTGATGAAGCAGTATAATCTGTTTGCGATTGACGCCTCTTATGGCACTATGCTATGCAGCAGAACAAATACGGAAGCGCATTTAAGAAACTATCTGGAAAAAAATCTAAGTTATGAGGATATTTTTCTCTCAGAGTATTTGTACGGTGATTTTCTGGCGTTGATATTGAAGCAAGTGGAACTGAGAAAAGTGTCTATTTTAACGGACAATAAGGGAACTGCGTTTCGGAGGGATGCAGTAAAAGCAATAGAAGCAGATATGGGATTAGAGCTTTTGCAGAAGATACGGGAATGGATACAGGTTATAGAAGTGAATGGACTGGAAGAAGGCAATTATGAGCAGGAGAAAAAACAACTGGACGAAGAGATTAATGCCTATGATGGCATGGAAATTGAAATAGAAGAGGATGAATGGGAAACTTTGGAGATACATAATCCCACAGATAAATTGGAAGAAAAAAGGAAAGAAGGAATATTAAAACTCGTTCTGAAAGATGAGGAAGAATTATCGCAGAAGATGATAAATGTAGAGGGGCTTATTGAGAATCGCATGGAACAAGGCCATGTAAACCAAGGAAATATGCCGCAGGCAGAACTAAATGAAGCGCAGCAATTGATTGAGAAATTCTTATTCCAGGAATATTTGCTGCAATACATGGGGAGGTATGGAATGGAAAAAGAGGGAGCTGCAATGTGTTATCAAATTGAGTATCTCATTGCCGGAAAAGAAAGCGATATAGATAATTTGCGAAGTGTGGCAAATCGGATCTGTGCTGTCAGGGAGGTGGCAAACGCGCTATATTTACTGACAAATGAGGAAAAAATGGCAGAAATCAGAATAGCGGCAGAATTGGTGTGTAACATTATTACAATACCGGAACTGATACCACTTTTGGAAGCGGCAATTATTTTAGGGTGGGCATATGCAGAGAGTATATATGATATGAAAGCGCTTATGGCAGGAGGGCGTGTTCCGCTATTGAAAAATGATGATAGCTGGCATTATGACCTTGAGACCGCATTGAAAGGAGAATTGCAGGACGAACCACAGAGGGGAGTGCAGGAAGAATCACGGAAAGGCGATCTGCCAGACAAGTTACAGAAGGAAGAATTGCCAGATAAGTTACAGGAAGAAGAATTACAAAAGGAGTTACAGAAGGGAGAACTGCAGAATGAGACAGAGGAAGGGGAAGGATTATGCTATGAAGACTATCTGAGAATTTTCATGATGTTGGTGGATACGGATACCATTACGGTGCGCGCTATGAATATGGTGGAGGCCGATATCAGGAGTACTGCGGGTAATGCAGCTTTCAGGCTGGATGGTTGCTATGATAGAGTGGAGGCGTATATTCAGTTTGGCAGTATTCATGGATATGAGTATGAGATAACAAGAGCAAGAGGTTATAACTGACAGAGAGTGAGGTGAACAGTGATGTCCTTTCTACGAAGCCATGAAAATCATATCATAAGATCAAACAATCAAACAGAACCTTCTCCGACCAATCAAAACAATTTTCTGGATTTAGCCCGAAATCCTGAAATTTCTATGGATGGCAGCAAATGCTGCTTATCTGTCACAGGTTGCTTCGTAGAGGGGATATCACTGTTTATCTTTCTTTGCAGGAAAAATGTCAACAAGACTTCCCGGAAGCTTTCGGCAGGAATGACAGTGGAGGCATCCATATTGCTGCCCTTATTTATTTTCTTCTTTCTAAATATGGGGTGTGCCATAGAAATGATCAGATTTCATGGCAATTTGCAGTTGGCATTATGGCAAGTTGGCAGTGAGATGTCTTTGTATGGATATGTGTTGGACAGTGGGGAAATGCCTGTGGAGGAACAGAAAGACAGTTGGTGGAAAGAGCTGGCGGGAATGGTGTTTTCTTCCACTTATATAAAATGGCGATTAATTGACCATTTGGGAAGTGATTATATTGACCAATCACCACTTACAAATGGGGGAGACAGTCTGCATTTATGGGAAAGTGAAATATTTGGTTCAGGCGATGAAATAGATATTGTAGTTACTTATTCTGTTTCTCCTTGGAGTCGATTCATAGGGTTTTCACCTTTTCGTATGGCGAACAGATATTATTCACATATCTGGAATGGGTATCAACTTCCGGCAGTCATGGAGGAAGAAACCAGGACAGTGTACCTCACTGAACATGGTACGGTCTATCATGTAAGGCAAGATTGTACTTATTTGAAATTTTCTATTCGCCAGATTGATGCAAAGGAACTTGGATGGGTGAGGAATCGTTATGGCAGACAGTATGAGCCTTGTGCAAAATGTGCAAAAGGAGTATGCCCGGTGGAAGTCTATATTACAGAAGTGGGCAATTGCTATCATTACAGCATAGGGTGTTCCAGTCTGAAAAGGACAATATATGCTGTACCGCTGAAGGAAGCAGTAAATTACCGGCCCTGCAGTCGTTGTGGAAAAGAAAAACAATAATTATCAAGCAAAGATAACCATGGAAATGAAGTCAGCAAAATGAGGGGGATAAAAATAAGAAAAGGGCAAAATAGGTTATGAATGGCGGATGAGAAGTGATACAAGGAGAAAGTTTATGAGTAGTGTTATATATATTACAATTTGGCTTATAAGTATTAGTGTTATGGATATACGAAGCCGCAGAGTTCCTATTTGGACACTTCTGCTGGGAGGCGGGGCAGTTTTGGCAGTATTGGCAGAGCAATTTGTATGTGGAGCTATGGAATATTTTGATATATTCACAGGAATACTTCCAGGAGTGGTACTTTTGTTGATTGCGCTCTCCACAAAAAAGGCAGGATATGGTGATGGGACAGTGCTGTTGCTGGTAGGGATGGCATCCGGAGGCAGTAAAGGTCTGTGGATATTTTGCGTTAGCTTGTTTCTTATATCAATTTATTCTGTCATATTATTGTTATGCCGTAGGGTCAGACGGGATTCTGAAATTCCGTATTTACCATTCTTGACAATGGCATGGGTGTTGATATCCGGTATGTGAAGAGTTGCCGAAACAGAAAATACCTCAAAGAGAGGGGAATGTATGAAGAAGCGGAAGAAAGAAATGTATGATAAAAATGCCTATTTTACGGTAGAAGCAGCATTAATAGTTCCTGTAGTTATGAGTACGATGCTTTTGGTTATTTATTTGTTGCTGTTTCAATATAATAGATGCCTGTTGGAGCAAGATTTAGGGGCGATGGCTATATGGGGAAGCGAGACAGAAGTTTCAGATGAGGAGATTTTTGAGGAGAAAATAAGAGAAAGAATAGGCGAAATCTATAGAGATAAATATGTAGCATGGGAAATTACAACATTAAATGTAACATTGCAAAATAATAATTTCTTGGTAGAAGGAGGCGGTCAGTTGACATTTCCTTTTGCAGGATGGAATTTTTGGAGTACGAATAATATATGGGAGACAAAAATAGATTATAGCTGTCGCCGGACATCTCCTGTAACATTCATTCGATTATGCCGTAGGATTCACAGCAGGGTGGAGAAAGGCAGTGAAGTAGATAATAGCAGTGAAAGCAGTGAAGATAGAAAAGACGGTGAAAAACTGTGAGAACAGTAAGAACAGTAAGAATAGAGAAGTTGATGAAAAACAATGAAAGCAGTAGAAATAGAAGAGGCAGTGAAAGCAAAGAAGACAATAAATAAGAATAAAGTGTAATGGATGATTGAATTGAGTCAAAGAAAGGTGGGGGACTAAGATGCTGCATACGGAATATGTAAGAAGTTTAAATTGTAATTATGAACGGATTTTGCTGGATAAAAAGCCTGAAGAAAAGAGATATCAATATTGTATCTTGAACAGGGGAGGGATCAAAGGACTGCTTCCATGCAGTTTGCGGTATATTAATGGGTTGGCTTACCTCTATTATGATATATCTTCTCAGCAAAATGTAAGTCAGCTATACAATGGCCGCTGCATTACCAGGAAATGGATGAGTGACTTCATGTGGAGTTTCAGACAAGCACAACAGGAACTAAGTCGTTTCCTTTTAGACATAGGAAATGTTCTCTGGTATCCTGAGCAAATTTTTCAAGATTTGGAAAGCAATATATTTTCTTTTATATATGTACCGTATTATGAAGGGGAAGAAAGTTTTATGAAATTAATTGAATATTGGGTGGAGCATATTGACTATGATGATGATGTACTGGTGGACTGTGTATATCACATGTATGAGCAGTTGGAGAGAAATGGAGCGGTCTATTTGCAGGATCGAATTTTTGAAGATGTCAAGTGTCTGGAAGAGAGAAAAGAAGATGAGATTTTGAACTTGTCATCGGAAGGAATACACTTAACAGATGAGGAGGCAAAGAATGCAGCTAAAGAAGAGAGTGAGAATTGGTCAGATAGCAGCAAGAACCTGTTTCATAACAGTAAGAATTCGGCAAACAATCATAAGATGCAATCAGATGATAATAAGAACCCGTCAAATGATAGAAAGAATCAATCAGGTGACAACAAAAATGAGCAGGATAATGGTAAGAACCAAATAGATAGTAAGATTTTGCAAGACAGTAGTAAAGTCGGAATAGGCAATCATATGTCTCAAATGGAAACTAAGACAAAAATAGACAATATGACATTTGCAGAAAAAAATGAAAAAGAAGATAAAACAGAAAAAAAGGGCATTTTTAGCATTTTTGAGAGTAAAAAAAGCCGAAGCAAAAAACTTCGTGAGGATTATAGCATGGCGATGCAGCAGGTTATGTCGGGATATACTGTTGCGGAAGATGTGGCATATTATGCAGAAGACTATGGTAGAACTGTATTTATGGAGGAGAAGCAGGAAGATATGGGGAAGATGCACAGCCTGTATACTCCAGAGGGGAGATTGCTGGCCAACATAGAGAAATCCATAATGTCTATAGGGAAGAAAAAAGAAGAGGTTGATTTAGTGTTGGAGGATACCTCCGTTAGCAGAATTCATGCAAGAATAACGGATGATAAGGGAGATATCTATTTAGAAGATCTGAATTCAACAAATGGTACTTTTAAAAATGGATTGCGTATGCAGCCTTATGAGAAAAGAAAGCTGGAAACAGGAGACGAAATAAAATGCGGGAAAGTAATCTTTATATTTCGCTGAACTGTTAAATAATGATGAAAAGAAGGGCGGATATTTGGGCTATTCGGTTATTTTTGCGTCATTGGCAAGTATGGATTGAAATGTAGATAAAAATATGTTAAAATTGCCTCAATGTGGCAAAAATACATCAGGAGGAAGAAAGTTATTGAATTCATGGAGGTCTCTGAAAGCCCAACCCATTGTCAGCGGTATACTGGTTGCTGTAAATGTTTTCGTGTTTATGGCGGGGACATTTTATAAGAGTTCCTTATACGATATGGGTATGTTGAAAGCTTTTGATGTATTGGAAAAAGGAGAATATGGCAGAATTTTATGGGCTGTTTTTCTCCATAGTGATATTACTCATCTCTTTAACAATATGTTTCTCTTGTTTTTTCTGGGAGCAATGATTGAAAAAGAGATAGGGCATGTCAAATATGCGTTGATATATTTTCTCTCAGGAATAGGAGGGAATCTGTTGTCACTTGCGGCAAAGGTGATAACAAATGACTTCTCAGCTTCCTTGGGAGCCAGTGGTGCTATATTTGGTTTAGACGGTACTTTGCTTGCTATGGTATTATTTTCCGGCAGAAAGATGGAGAATGTGACACCTGTTAGAGTATTGCTGATGATAGCTTATTCTCTATATAGTGGGTTTACGGGAGCCAATATTGATAATGCGGCTCATGTAGGGGGATTGTTGACAGGATTTGTAACCGCTGCCTTCCTGTGTGGCCTGCAGCGTTTGAAGCAACATTTGAAACAAAATGGTGAACAACTGTAAAGGAATGTGAGGTGTGATGTTGAATATTAATATTTATTATGGCGGCAGAGGCATTATTGATGATCCTACGCTGTTTGTAATCAACAAAATGCAGGAGATTTTAGAAGAACTCAGAGTGAATGTTACACGTTATAATTTATATGAGTTGAAGAATACCATACCAACACTTCCACAGACTTTAAAGGATGCAGATGGCATTATCCTTGCTACTACAGTGGAGTGGTATGGCATTGGAGGGTATATGCAGCAGTTCCTGGATGCTTGCTGGCTATTTGGTGATAAGGATAAAATAGCAGGCATTTACATGTGTCCGGTGGTAATGTCTACTACTTATGGTGAACGGGAGGCAAAATTGAATCTGTCTACAGCATGGGAAATCCTTGGTGGATTGCCATGTAGTGGTATGTGCGGATATATTGAAAATACGGTTATGCTGGAAATGAATGAGCAGTATATCAGGATCATTGAAAAAAAGGCTGAAAATATGTATCGTTCCATTAATCAGCAT
Organism: uncultured bacterium; assembly: GCA_947175015.1. GTDB lineage: Bacteria > Bacillota > Clostridia > Lachnospirales > Lachnospiraceae > Acetatifactor. The sequence continues at coordinate 43,448 of CAMWLE010000007.1, read as the reverse complement.
ATGGCCTGTTTCCCGGCCAGCAATCAGGCGGTGAAGCAGAAAATTGCGGTGCCAAAGGGGAACAATTTGACTCCGCAGGAAACAGAGCAATTATCACAATATGTATCTGATGATAGTTATGTACAGCGCCAGAAGCAGGATATTCAGGAGTTGGCCAGCTTCTTTAGAGATCGGCTCAGTGAGGAAGGAAAGGACAACGAGGAAGAATATTTGTCTGAGCTTAAAAAGGCTTTTGTGCCACAGGCAGGATTTCGGGCGGAGTATTCAATTGGTATAGAAGAGAAGAAGAAAAGGTTACTGATTTCGGTAGATGGCTCGAAGATGGAATGCAGCTATGGGGTTCCAGAGCGGGCGGATGTGGAACTGCAGCTTGGAAGAGCAGCTATGGAGGATATTATAAACGGTAGAATGACATTTCAAAGAGCATTTATGTCCGGTGTCATGAAGACAAAAGGGGATTTTAGAATTCTAAGAACGCTTGATCAATTGTTTCGGTTTGACGAAAAATAGAAACATAGGGGAGACGTAAATGTGCTTAAAGGTTATACGAAACTTATAATAGGAGGCAAAGAAATGAAGAAAGGCGACTGCATTTTTTGTAAAATTGCAGGTGGGGAAATTCCATCAAAAACATTATATGAAGACGAAAGCTTTCGTGTGATTCTTGATTTGGGACCTGCCACGAAAGGACATGCACTGATTTTGCCCAAGGAACATGCGAAAGATATATATGAACTGCCGCAGGAGACTGCTTCGGAAGTTTTCGTTTTGGCGAAAAAAATGGCTGTCAGGATGGTGGAAAAGCTTCATTGTGATGGATTGAATGTGGTGCAAAATAATGGAGAGGCAGCAGGGCAGACAGTGCCGCATTTTCATATTCATCTGATCCCAAGGTATCAAAATGACGGTCAAATCATCAACTGGACGCCTGGAAAGCCTTCACAGGAGGAATTAGAAGCGGTACGGGTGTTGATTTCAGAGTAATGCCGGGAAGAAAGGGAATAGAGGAGCGGGAATGAGAACACTGAATGTCGGTGAAGTGACCGAAGTAATAAAGGAAATGTGTATAGAGGCAAATCACTTTTTGTCGGAGGACATGCAATGTGCTTTGCAGAAAGCGAAGGATGCGGAGAAAGCAGCACTGGGAAAACAGATTTTGGAACAGCTTTGTGAGAATATGGAGATAGCGGGCAAAGACATGATTCCCATTTGTCAGGACACAGGTATGGCAGTTGTTTTTATGGAAATTGGCCAGGATATACATTTTGAGGGAGGTTTTGTAGAGGATGCCGTCAATGAAGGAGTTCGTCAGGGGTATGCGGAAGGATTTCTCCGCAAATCGGTGGTGAAAGATCCTATTTTACGAGAGAATACCCAAGATAACACGCCTGCCATTGTACATTATTCCATGATACCGGGAGATAAAGTTAAAATTACAGTTGCGCCAAAAGGTTTTGGAAGTGAAAATATGAGCCGTGTATTTATGCTGAAACCTGCGGATGGCATTGAGGGAGTGAAGAATGCTGTATTGACGGCTGTGAAAGATGCGGGGCCGAATGCTTGTCCGCCCATGGTTGTGGGGGTGGGAATCGGAGGTACTTTTGAGAAATGTGCATTCATGGCTAAGAAAGCGCTGACTCGTTCTGTTGGACAGTATTCGGAAATACCTTATGTACAAGAACTGGAAAAAGAATTATTGGAAAAAATAAATCGTTCCGGCATTGGTCCTGGTGGGCTGGGAGGTACAACTACGGCATTGGCAGTTAATATAAATACATATCCCACACACATTGCCGGGCTTCCTGTGGCCGTCAATATTTGCTGCCATGTAAATCGGCATGTGATAAGAATACTATAGGAAATGTAAAGTCTTGCTGTTGGTGGTATTGAAATGAATGGACTTACTGTATGCAGTACTGAAATATAAAACTAATTGTTCGCAGTATTAGGAAATTTGTTGTTTGCAGTATTAGGAAATTTGTTGTTTGCAGTATTTGAAACCTTGTTATTTGCAATTTGAAAAGAAGGGTCATATTGTGTGTGGCAGATGCGTTGATTCGGAATAGAAGCATTTGAATATGTGCAGCAGAGCTGTGCAGAAATGAGGTAAAATGGACAAACATATTTTGGTGCCGTTTTCAGAGAATACGGCAGCTTCTTTACAAGCAGGAGATTATGTATACTTGACAGGAACAATATATACTGCCAGAGATGCCGCCCATAAGAGAATGTATGAGGCATGGGAGAAAAAGGAAAAGCTTCCTTTGGATATGGAGAATAATGTCATCTATTACATGGGACCTTCTCCAGCCAGATCAGGCAGGCCGATTGGCTCTGCGGGACCAACCACAGCAAGCCGTATGGATAAGTATGCTCCTGTTTTGCTGGATATGGGGTTAAAGGGAATGATTGGTAAAGGCAAGCGCAGTGAAGCAGTAAAGGAGGCTATTGTGCGAAATGGAGCAGTGTATTTTGCTGCAATCGGCGGCGCAGGAGCATTGTTGTCTCGTGCAATTATTTCTTCTGAAGTCATTGCTTATGATGATTTAGGGACGGAAGCGATTAGGAGGCTGGAGGTAAAGGATTTTCCTGTGATAGTAGTGATGGACGCGGCGGGCAATGATCTTTATGAGACAGCGATTCGTCAATATTGTCAAGAAACAGCTCTTTCTTAAGGTAATTAAGGGAAAAATGGCAGTTTACTTTTGTTGAAACTCAGCAGACGAAATAGCTGAACATGACTGGGGATGGGGTTTGTGGCTGCGCGGTATACACGGACTCAGACCAATCCGATTTATAAGGTTGGAACAATGATGGCCGCGCAGAAATGAGGTAAAATATGGAACGAGTTTATAATCCAAGAGAAATTGAGAAAAAATGGCAGACATTTTGGGCGGAAAACGAAACCTTTAAAACAGATGTATGGGATTTTAGTAAACCCAAATATTATGTGTTGGATATGTTTCCATATCCGTCAGGGGTTGGCCTGCATGCGGGGCATCCGGAGGGATATACCGCAACAGATATTATGTCACGTATGAAACGGATGCAGGGTTATAATGTATTACATCCCATGGGGTATGATTCATTTGGCCTTCCGGCGGAACAATATGCGGTTAGTACCGGAAATCATCCCAATGGATTTACACAGGCGAATATAGAGACTTTTTCTGCTCAACTAAAAGAACTGGGATTTGATTATGACTGGTCTAAAATGATTGCTACCAGTGATCCTGATTTTTATAAGTGGACGCAATGGATTTTTAAACAGCTTTATCTGGACGGATATGCTAAATATATTGATATGCCGGTAAACTGGTGCGAAGAATTAGGAACTGTATTGTCCAATGATGAGGTGATTGATGGCAAGTCAGAAAGAGGCGGTTATCCTGTCATTCGCAAAAACATGAAGCAATGGGTAATCAATCAGCCCGCCTTTGCAGAGAAGCTTCTGGAGGGGTTGGAGGAAATCGACTGGCCGGAATCGACTAAGGATATCCAGAGACATTGGATAGGAAGATCAGAGGGTGTTGAAGTTGATTTTCAGATTGTAGGCGGAGGAAATTTCTCTATTTACACCACATGTATTGAAACCATCTATGGTATTACATTTATGGTACTGGCTCCGGATGGGCAAATTGTAAAAGACCTGATGCCCAGAGTGGAGAATCCTGAAGAAGTGCAGGCATATATAGATGAGACTCTGAAAAAAAATGATATGGATCGCACAGAGCTGAATAAGACGAAATCAGGGTGTGTATTAAAGGGGCTTTATGCTGTGAATCCTGTGAACGGAAAAGAAGTCCCTCTCTATATTGGTGATTTTGTACTTGCAAGTTATGGGACAGGTGCGGTTATGGCGGTACCTTCTCATGATCAGCGTGACTTTGAATATGCGATAGCGCATAATATACCGATGGTTCAGGTAATTGCCGGAGCAGATGTAAGTGAGAAGGCATTTGAAAAGGGTGAGTACCTTGGCAAAGGCTGCAAGTTGATGAATTCGGAAGAATTTACCGGACTTACTGTGGAGGAAGCCAAAGAAGCAATTACAGAAAAATTAGTCAAACAGGGTGTGGCAAGGAAGACTGTGAACTACCATTTCCGTGAATGGATATTTGCAAGACAGCGTTACTGGGGGGAGCCAGTGCCGGTAGTGCATATGGAAAACGGAGATATTCATGTGCTGGATGATGGAGAATTGCCGCTTATGCTGCCGGAATTAGAGGACTATAAAGGGAAAAATGGGAAAGCGCCACTGGAAAACGCAGTTGAATGGAAGCAATATGAGAAGGAAGGTGTAAAGGGTGTCCGGGAAACATCTACTATGCCTGGAAGCGCCGGATCCAGTTGGTATTTTATGAGGTATATTGACCCGCATAATCAGGAGGAATTTGCCAATCAAGAACTGCTGAAGCATTGGCTTCCGGTAGATCTCTATATTGGGGGACCGGAGCATGCGGTGGGCCATTTGATGTATTCAAGAATCTGGAACAGATACCTGTATGATAAGGGATTGTCCCCGGTAAAAGAACCTTTTCAGAAACTGGTGCACCAGGGAATGATTTTAGGTGAGAACGGCATTAAAATGGGAAAACGATTCCCGGAATTTGTGGTGAATCCCAGTGATATTGTGAGAGATTACGGCGCGGATACGTTGAGACTATATGAAATGTTCATGGGGCCTTTGGAGGTGTCTAAACCCTGGAGCCCACAAGGTGTAGAAGGGGCCAGGAGATTTATTAATCGTGTATGGACGTTTTTGACCAATCCTGAGAATATTATTGCAGAACAGGATGACACTCTGACCAAAGTGTACCATCAAACGGTTAAGAAGGTTACAGAAGATTTTGAACAGCTTGGATTTAACACTGCCATCAGTCAGATGATGATTTTTATGAATGCAGCATATAAGGCAGGGAAATGTCCAAAGGAGTATGCGGAAGGTTTTGTCAAGATGTTCTCTTGTATTTGTCCCCATGCCGGAGAAGAAATATGGCAGATACTAGGTCATCGGGAGACAATTGCTTATGAGAAGTGGCCTGTTTATGATGAAGAGGCTATTCGCGAAGACTTTGTCACAATTGCCGTTCAGGTAAATGGCAAAGTGAAGGGAACAATAGAACTGGCATTAGAAGAGGAAAATGATTCTGTTATCGCCAAGGCCAAGGAAATTCCGTCCGTAAAAGCTGCGATTGCAGATAAAACAATTGTGAAGGAGATTTATGTGAAGGGAAGGATTGTCAATATAGTGGTGAAGTAATATAGATGTTTTATTGAGGCGTATGCGGTGTTTATGCAATACTTGCTGCTGCATATGGCGCGAAATGGATAGGCAGGAGTGCTCTCTTTGCTATGGAGTGTGATTGCATAGTAGTAAAATAGAGGTATATTTCGGGTTGGCGCAGTTGTGTGTTCGTTTTGAAATAATCAATACTCGATGTTTGCGTTAGTTATTGCGAAAACAATATTGTGAAGTATTGTCTGCAGATAAAAAAGATGCAATAGCGTAAATGTCGGGTGTTGACTGCCCAATTCATTTTTAAAGTAAAATCCCAAAATCCAACCTTCCGCTTTACCAAAGTAATTTCTCCAGTAATTGTATAGTGTCGTATAGTGGGGTGGAAGTTAATATGGGAAATAAGAAAATTGAAGAAACTTCAATTTAAATAAAAAAATATATTGACAAAGAAGGTAACTTTGAGTATAATAACTTTTGTACTTGTGTTAAAGCATTATATTGGTAGTGGTGTAGTTTCGGAATGAGGAGAAGTACTCAAGAGGCCGAAGAGGCGCCCCTGCTAAGGGTGTAGGTCGGGTGACCGGCGCGAGGGTTCAAATCCCTCCTTCTCCGTTTCGCTGCCAATAATTGCAAATAATATTTGCGTGTGAAGGTACCTTATTTTGTAAGGTGCTTTTTTGTTATGTGTATGCTGCCCTTAAAATAGCAGCGGCGTGAACAGTAATATTAAATTAGGGCAATAGGAATTGTATATTTTTCAACTCTTACTGCCCCGATTTTGGATATTAATATTTTGCTACGTTAACATTTTACAATATTTATTGTTCTTCCATACTGTTATGGCTCTGCTGTTCAAATACACTGAAAGAAATTATCCCCGTGTTTTTATGACAATCTCGCATTCTTCTAATTCCGGCGAGAACGCATGGACTTTAATTTCCCCGCACTCTCCGTTAGATTGGACAAGTGCCAGAAGCAGCCCGGAGAAAGCGTGCCTGCTGGAAGCTTTGTCATTTTCCCTGCATCCCGGATCGCCATTTCCAAGTCCCAGTAAAGTGCCTGCGCCTGTGACATTAAAGGTGACATTATTATCCGCATCCGGCACGAGGATTCCGTTATTATCTACAATGGATACCTTTATGCAGGCAACATCCGCTCCGTCTGCCTGAATCATCTGCCTGTTTGTATTCATGCAGATTGCCGCTGCTTTCCCTGCCGTTTTCCGGACATCTACTGCAGCTTGTTTTCCATTGCGGTACCCGACTGCCATCAATTCACCTGCCTGAAATGGAACTTCATACTCAATCCAATCGCCTTCCAACGGCTTTCTGCCCAATGAGGTTCCATTCAAAATTAAATCGGCTTCATCACAGTTTGTATATAAACGCACTGTCTTCTTCTCGCCTTCCTTTTTCCATGACCAGTGAGGCATAATGTGAATCAGCGGAGCCTCTTTCATACGTGCTTCGTAATAATAACAGTCATCTTTAGGAAAACCACATGTATCCATAATACCAAAATTAGAGCATACCTGATATTCTTTCAACGGAGTCGTTTCCCCTCTGTAATCAAATCCTGTCCAGATGAAAAATCCTCCCGTTTTTGGGTTGTCCTGATAGAATTTCCATGTCTGCCACGGGCGTGCGGTTCCTCCCGCATGCGGTCCGCCTTCCCCGCCCATCATGACGTACCGGGTTCCATAGCTGGAACAGTGCCCCCGTTCTTTGTTGTCTTCATAAATTCCTCTGGTTGTATACCAGGAAGCACTTTCTGTACTCAAAAATTTCATTTTTGGATATTTGGATGACAGGTTTTGAACCTGGTTATTGTTCAGGGATGATTCTGCATAGTTCATGCCAAATACATCATATATTTCCATGCCATATTTTGCAGCCATTTCCCCGGACAAAAATGCCTCTGCAGACAAGAACAGACGGCTGTCATCAAGATTTCTTGCAAAGGGAAGTATTTTGTCCAAAATTCTCAATGCCTGGTAGCTTCCCGCAAAAATCTCCTCATTGGACATACTCCATGCAAATACACAGGGATGATTTCTGGAGCTTTTGATTAATTCCTCCAAGTCTTCCAGTCGATGTCTGCTTGTCTCTATAATTCTGTTTTCATTCATTACCAGAACTCCCATTTGATCACAGGCATCCAACAGTTCCAGCGTCGCGGGATTGTGTGAAGAGCGAAAGGCATTGAATCCAACTTCCCGGATTTTCTGAATCTTATAATTCTGAATCGCATCTGGTATCGCTGCCCCCACGCCGGCAAAATCCTGATGAAAACAGGTTCCGTACAAGGGCGTTTTCACACCATTTAACAGCAGTCCCTCAGAGGTATATTCAATACTGCGGATTCCAAAGGTGGTCTTATAGCAATCCATCAGCTTATCTTCTACAAAGATTTCTGTAATTGCTGTATAAAGGCATGGGTTTGCGCAGCTCCAAAGCCTGGCATCTGCCACCTCCCTCTGGCAGTATTGAACGTTTTTTCCGTATACAGGAAGCCGTCCTGTTGTCTTTGTCTGTCCCATTTCCTGCCCGTCAGGATCTATAATGGTTGTGCGTGTGCTGTATTGTACCTCGGCAGACGTTTCGTTGCAGACCGTTATCTCGATTTCCAGAACGGCATCTTTACCTGTTACAACAGGTCTTACAAACAAGCCCCAACGGTCAACATGAATGTTTTCGTAAATTGTCAGCCATGTGTGACGGTAGATACCGCCGCCTTCATACCACCAGCCTTCGCTTCCGTTTGTTGTATCACAGCGGACTAAAATGACATTGTCTCCTTCCTCAACTCCATATTTTGTAAGCTCCGTCACATCAAACTGAAACCCTGTGTATCCCGAATAGTGATCTCCGATAAAACATCCATTGTACCAGAAAGAAGCATTGCGCATCACGCCATCAAATTCCAGTACAACCCGTTTGCCCAATACACTTCTGGGAATCTGAAAGGTCTTGCGGTAATATGCAATACCGTCTGGAATATATCCCTGCGCCCAGTCTGCTGTATCATCCGTGACGCCGATTTCCACTCGGAAATCATGCGGAAGGTTTACTTTCTTCCAGTTTTCTATTGTCTTGGCTGTCTCTGGAAGCTTTCCCATCAACATACTGCCTGCGTCTATATCATCCTTGACTTCCTCTCCGACAGGCAGAATATCCTTCAGGGCCCTTAGCATATTTCCCGCGCCTGCAAAGGGTTCAAACCGTTCTCCGTCTACCGCATTTGTAATTCCCGCAAGCACCCCGCTCTTTGCATATGTCTTTGGAATTGGTCCGATTTCATCAATAATATACATCCAGTCTTTGTCAAAATTCTTCTTGGCTCTCATAGCTTCCTCCTTGTTATGTTTCTACCTGTTTTCTACGCTCCTCTAATTCTTTGACGATTTTTTTATGTTCTTTGTCTGTAAAACTGTTAAACAGCATTGGCACCAGAGAAATGATTCCCAGTACAGCAGCAAACAATGTAAAGGCGCCATGTATCATGCCCTGTGTCCTGCTTGTCACCTGGTTTGGCACATAACCTGCAACTTCCAGAACGATTCCCGTTACACCGGCGCTTAATGCCATGCCGATTTTCGCTGACAATGTCTGCGTAGAACTAATCAACCCTTCTTGCCGGTTTCCAAATTTCCACTCTGCGTATTCAATGGTATTTGTCAGCATTGTGGAGGATACTACGGTGGACATTCCAAGAGGAATGCTTGTAAGCGCATATAAAACCATTGCCAGCAAGACATTTTGAAATCCGGCAAAGAAAAAGATAATATCCACCATAATCCCAAACACTTTTGCGCCGATGAATACTGATTTGGAATCAAACCTTTTGGCAAACGATGGCGCAATCATCAGGCCAATCACCATTCCGGGAAGAAACAGCAGACTGAATATCGGAATCAGGCTCTCAGAACCGATACAGTCTTTCACATAATAAATCACCATTCCCTGTTTCAGCATTATTCCGATATTGCCAATCAGTCCACAGCTCAACAGCAGCAGCAATGGTTTATTCTGTGCAATTGCCTTTGCCGAACTTTTCAAAGTGATTTTCTGATTGGGGACTGGCTGAACATGCTCCCGGATATTTGCAAATCCTATGATGTAAAAAATGGCTCCGGCAATTCCTACTGTCAGTGCAGTCAGCATAAATCCTTTCGCTTTATCTCCCTGCCCCAGCACAGAGATCAGCGGAATTGCTATCACTCCAAGTATGGTTGAAGCCAGGGTGGTTGACATGCGGGAAAGACTAATGATCTTAGAGCGCTTCGGCACATCAGAGGACATGGCTGCCGGCATGGTCCAATACGGTACATCAACTGCTGTAAACGCCATGCTCATCATTACATACGTCACTCCCGCATAGGCAATTTTCAATGCCGGTAACAAATCGGGTGTGCTAAAGTTCAAGACCAGAAAAATCACAATGATCGGTGACATAAATAAAAGCCATGGCCGGTAGCGCCCCCATTTTGTTCGTGTGTGGTCTGCAATGGTTCCCATCATGGGGTCATTCACGCCATCCCATATTCTGGTCAGCAGCATGATAATACTGGCGGCTCCGGCTGAAATACCAAAAATGTCGGTATAAAATACCAGCATATAGCTGCTCCATAGACCAAAGATAAGATTCTGCCCAAATCCTGCTATGGCATGTCCGAACATTTCGCGTCCGGTGACTTCTCCCTCAGCAACCTGCGACATAACTGCATTTTTCCCTACCAGTTTCATAATCTTCCTCCTTTATCTATAATATTTGTGGTATTTCTATTTTTACATGAAAGTTGATAAAATATAATATCCCAGACACGACAACTTTCGCGTTTAAGTGACGTATTCAGACATTCTATATTCTATAGGTGTGGGATTTTTTGATGCAAAAAAATATACAGCGTTGTGCAGGACGTCAGTGAATAATTCACTGCTGTCTGCACAACGCTGTACAAGATATAACAGCCTCCAACCATATTCAAACTTGTTGACCACACATTCTTTTGCATTCACCTGGAAGAATGCCAAACTCGTCTTTAAACATTCCATAAAAATGTGTATGGTTTTTAAATCCCATGCTTTCTATTACATCTGCCACACTCATATCTGTTTCGCTCAGAAGCCTTTTAGCCTTGTGGAGCAGTATTTTCTGGCGATATCTGCCAATAGGATAACCCGTAAACTTTTTCACAATTCTGTTTAGGTAGTCTCCGCTGTAATTCAGTTCACTGGATAATTCCTGCCTGTTGTATTTGGTTGGATTTTCTTCCACCAGGCTCTTAATCTGTTCAAATAATTGCTCTTCCACCGTAGATGCCAATGCAATATATAAAATGCGGTGCTCCTCCTGTTTCTGCAGCTCAAAAAACAAGCGCTCTACTAATCCATGAAAAATATGTAGATACCCGGGGGATTTTTCCATTAGTTCTTTTGTCATTTGTTCTAACAGCTCATAAATATTCTGAATACCTGTTTCCGCTTCTGCAAATACATAAAGATAATCCTTTTTATATGCGGATGTTTCCGCCAGATTTGCTGTTAGAAACCGATATATGATTCCTGATGCCTTCCTTACATTTTCCAATATTTTCTCTACATATTCTTTTGAAAGACACAGATACACAACAAAAAAATTGTTTCCTGATATCTCACAATGTTTCGTATTGCGGTTGATGAAACATCCTTCGCCCTTTTTATATAGATAGGTATTGTTCTCGATCTGCTGTTCTACCGAACCCTCTAATACATACATGAATTCATAATAATCATGCTGATGCATTTTGATTCCCCATTCATCGGGAAAAATCATGTTACCGTCTGTGCTGTTCCCATTTGTATCCCTTCCGGCAGCAAACTTTTTTTCTTCACTGATTCCGCCAAAACGAATATTCCACTTTTTTCCATATTGGCCGCCGGACATTACATTAATACAAAAAGGAGCATTCAAATACCTCATGTGATCCATTCTGAGCATTTCAGAATATACCTCATGTTCTTCATATGATGCAATATTAAGCTTATTATTCAGCGCATACAATGGGAATATAAACATGTTTCAATCACCTGTACTATATTTTTCCCTTATTATCGCATAGCCGCAAACCATATGTCAACCCTGTCTAAACAGCCAATAATTGGAATAAATTCTGTTGTTACTTTTCACACCCAATGTGGTATATGTTGGATCAGGTGATATTAAGCAAAGACATCTTGCCATTGTTCAAGAAGGAAAGCTTAAAAATAATAACTTCATGTAGTTATTCGGACTTGATGGACAGGAACCACCATCCAAATAGAAAAATAAGTGATCATTTTCCGATCATGTGTGAAATAGAAGATAAGTAGAGTTATTATGGAGGCATGTCATGAATAAGGAAAAATTTGTGTTTGAGTTGTTAGATAAATATACGCCGGATATTGTTATTAAGAATTCGTTGGAACAGATTGAAAAAGAAACGAAAGGATATGTGACAGGAAACATAGAAAGATATGATGGGCCGATTTATTCGTATGTGAAACCTGGACTCGCAACTGTTATGGGGGCGTTAAGTACAGCGTCAGAAAATGTAACCATAGACATACAACAGGATTTGGGAGAACAGGGGGCGGAACAAAATAATTTTGAAGTTTTTCTCACGGTGAAAGGACTGCAATATTATAAATATAGAATGATGTTTGTTGGTTATAGTACAATTTCTTATCCCGTAACTATCGTAATGAACGAAGAATTGGCGATTGCATATAGTGGAAAAAGAAATACTGTTTTTACGGTATCATCTATGAGGAAATTGGAAGAATTGATAGATGCTGCTATTAATTCAGATATGATGGTTTCTCTGATTCAAAGCTTAATATATGAATCTTTAAGGCAGGAAAGCAAGATAATTTTAAAATAATTGCATTTTCTGGCTGAGTCTGGTATAATGAGCATGTGTCGGCCTCTGGGCATGAAAAAATATAGTTGTTCCATGAGAGCCGGGGGCATCAAGGCACTGATTTGATGAAAGGAATGCACGTTGGAGTATATGCAGGTAAAGGAGAAAGAAATGCGGAGATAATCTTATGTAAGACAATCAAAAGTTGAATGGAAATCTGATTGTCAGATGAGAAATGAATCACTGTCAGTTTTGGACGATATTCCCTTTGCTAAAGGGTTTGTTTGTGTGCTGAACAGGATAACCGCTATTTCTGAAACATTTATGAAATCATACACTACCGACACATTTGATGCGATGAGAAGCATTAAGAATATGTTTTGTATGTTGATTAGAGAGTCAAAATCTCTTTAACTACACATGCCGTTGATGATTTATGGAACATGCTATGATCTGCAGAGGATTATTTTGGTAAGTGGATCATATGATGTTGTTGTTGACATAGAGTTGAGAAGATGATTATGTCAATAACGGTTTGTAGTGTGTGAATAAACAGGTTGCAGAATATGAATATTGGGGGTTAGCCGCTGTTTGGCCAGGAGAACTGGCAGGACAGCGGTATTTTATATCCTTAATCTAATAGACGGCAGCCATATGATAAGTATATGAAGAGGCTTAAACGGCTGCAGGTGCCGTAAGACTCCATATCCTGTAGCTTGCGGCGAGGGTATGACTGCGGACAACAGATTTCATGTAGTACACAGTTGGCAGAGGAATTGCAGGCGGCAAGAGAATATGGCGGTTGCAGACTACAGTTTAATGTATGCTGATGAAAGAAATACATTGTGGTCGAATTAGAGCAGGAATGGAGGATAATATGCTACAAATAAAGAATTTGACAATTACACATAAGAAGGATTTGAGAGTTATGCTGGAAGATTTCCAATTTACACTGAACCCAGGGGATAAAGCAGTGCTGATTGGCGAGGAGGGGAACGGCAAATCTACATTGCTGAAGTGGATATATGATCCGGAAAGTGTCAGCGAATATACGGAAGCGCAAGGAGAGCGCATCTGCACAGGAGAAAGAATTGGCTATCTGCCGCAGGAATTTCCATGGGCAGAAGGCGATAAAAGTATATATGAATTTTTTACTTCGGAAGAATCTTTTTGGGAGCAGGAACCCGGAGATTTGAGCAAGATGGCAAAAGACCTGTCCCTTCCGGTGGATTTTTTCTATGGGGAGCAGAAAATGTCAACCCTTTCCGGCGGGGAGAAAGTAAAGGCACAGATTGCCAGGATTCTGATGACGAAACCCACCATACTGCTGTTGGACGAGCCTTCCAATGATATTGACACACGTACATTAGAGTGGCTGGAACACTTTATTATGGGGGCAGAGCAGGGAGTTCTGTATATTTCCCATGACGAAACTCTGATTGAAAGAACTGCCAATGTGGTAATTCATTTAGAGCAGATACGACGGAAAACCAAATGTAGGTATACGGTAGCGCGGATGTTCTATGAAGACTATATCAGTCATCGAAATGCTGTGATGCAGAATCAGCAGAGAAATGCCGAGAATGACAAAAGGCAGGAAGCAATTCAACAGGAGAAACTGCGCCGTATTATGCAGAAGGTGGAATATGATCAGGAAAATATTACCCGGCAGAACCCATCGGGAGGACGGCTGCTGAAGAAAAAAATGAAAGCAGTCAAGTCCATGGAAAAAAGGTTTGAACGGGAGGCGGAGCATATGGCACAAATGCCGGAAGCGGAAGAGGCTATTTTTCTAAAGTTCGGCCAGAAAATACGGATACCCGCCGGAAAAGTGATTTTGGATTATCATTTAGAACAATTGTCCATACCGGATTCGGCTGATGAGCATGCTGAGTCAAATAAGCATATTCTGTCGAAAAATATTCATTTGATAGTAAAAGGAGCGGAGAAAGTATGTATTGTTGGCAGGAATGGGGTGGGGAAGACCACTTTGCTGCGCCGGATTGCGGAAGTGTTGCTAAAACGAGAGGATATCAAGGCAGCTTATATGCCGCAGAATTACGAAGACTTGCTGGATATGGACAAGACACCGGTGGAGTATCTGTGTCAAAGCGGGGATAAGGAGGAAGTCACCCGGATACGTACCTACTTGGGGTCAATGAAATATACGGCAGATGAAGTAAGTCACAAAATTGCGGAATTGTCAGGAGGGCAGAAAGCGAAGGTACTCCTCTTGAAAATGAGTCTGTCAGGAGCCAATGTATTGCTTCTGGATGAACCAACCCGCAATTTCTCTCCTTTGTCCGGGCCTGTCATCAGGGAGGTTCTGCGGGACTATGGAGGAGTCATTATCAGCATATCCCATGACAGAAAATATATCAGTGAAGTATGCAGCAGTATCTATGAATTAACAGAAGATGGATTGCGGATTTTGGAAAAAATATAATTGTAGTTTGGTAAATCACATGTTATACTTGAAACGTTCAAATGTGTTATGTCAAATCGAGAGATACCAGGAGGGCGTTTATGTTATTGATAAGAAACGGGTATATGATCGATCCCAAATCCGGCAAAGAGGGAAAATATGATATTTTAATAAAAGAAGATCGAATATTGAAAATAGGTGAGGGCCTTGCAATTCCTGATGGTAATTGCAGAATAGTGGAGGCGGAGGGGCTTCTGGCAGCGCCGGGGTTGGTGGATGTACATGTCCATTTCAGAGACCCTGGTTTCCCGGAGAAAGAGGACATTTTTACCGGAGCTGCGGCGGCCGCCAAAGGAGGATTTACCACTGTGGTGATGATGGCGAATACCAGGCCGTCCATAGACAATCGGGAAACGCTGGAATATGTGCTGAAGAAAGGGAAGGAAACAGGGATTCATGTGATGACCTGTGCAAATGTAACCTTGGGAATGCAGGGAAAGGAACTGACACCCATGGAGGAATTGGCACAGTTTGGAGCTGCGGGATTTACGGATGACGGTATTCCGTTATTGGATGAAGCATTGGTGCGCAAGGCCATGGAGCGTGCAGGTAAGCTTGATTTGCCTTTGAGTTTCCATGAGGAAGACCCGCGTCTGATTAGTAATCCTGGGATTCACAAGGGAAAGGCAAGTGCATTTTATGGTATTGGCGGTTCTCCCAGGGAGGCAGAGATTCGATTGGTGGAGCGGGATCTGCGATTGGCTTTGGAGACAGGGGCCATTGTGAATATCCAGCATATCAGCACGAAAGAGGCGGTGGAACTGGTGCGCCGGGCGAAGAAGCAGGGAACCAATATTCATGCGGAAGCAACGCCTCATCACTTTACGTTGACGGAAGAGGCGGCCATAGAGTATGGTACACTGGCGAAAATGAACCCGCCATTGCGGGAAGAGGAAGACCGTCTGGAGATTATCCGGGGGCTGGTGGACGGTACCATTGATATGATTGCCACTGACCATGCGCCCCATACGAAGGAGGAAAAGGCGAAACCTGTAACCGAGGCGCCCAGCGGTATCATTGGGCTGGAGACGGCATTGGCTCTGGGGATAACGGAACTGGTGGCAGGGGGGTATCTTACCATGTGTCAGCTCTTGAGGCTCATGAGTACCAATCCTGCCAATCTCTATCACATGGATGCCGGTTATCTGGCGGAAGGCGGTCCGGCGGATATCATATTGATAGATACTGCGGCGGAAGTGATTCCCGGCGACTATGCTTCCAGGGCTTCCAATACGCCTTTTACCGGCTGGAAGCTGAAGGGCAAAGTGGTGAAAACCATTGTGTCCGGTAAAGTGTGTGAAGAAGCCGTTGGCGGCATATCACCGGTTATTGAAGCTTAGATGGACCTCTGCAATGCTTGACAGCGGTGATTATGATGGCAGAAAGTGAAAGGATATGACAAAGATTCGGAAAGGATTGTATATCCGGAAAGGATGATATTATGAAGCAAAAGCAGAACGCAGTGGTACTGTCACAAAAGGAGATAGCAACGGATATTTATGATATGTGGATCGGAACTTCTCTGGCAGCAGATGCCAAACCGGGGCAATTCCTCTGTGTATATCCCAAAGATAAAAGCACGCTCCTTCCCCGCCCCATCAGTATTTGTGAGGCAGATGCGGAAAAAGGTGCAGTGCGGATTGTGTATCGTATTGCAGGGGCGGGCACAAGGGAATTTTCCGGGTATCAGGCAGGGGATTCTATTTCCATATTAGGGACGTTGGGAAACGGATTCCCTGTGGAGGAAGGAAGAGGAAAGCGAGTATTCCTGATAGGCGGCGGTATTGGTATTCCACCCCTTTTAGAACTGGCAAAGCACCTGAAGGGAGAGACACAGGTGATTCTGGGTTATCGTAACAGTGCGCTTTTTTTACAGGAAGATTTGGAAAAGCATGGAGTGATATATGTGGCTACGGAGGATGGAAGCGTTGGCAGCAAGGGGAATGTGATGGATGCCATCAGGGACAATGGATTGGAGGCAGATGTCATTTTTGCCTGCGGTCCCATGCCCATGCTGCGCGCCGTGAAAGCATATGCGGCGGAGCATCGCATCAAAGCATATATTTCTCTGGAAGAGCGGATGGCATGCGGTGTGGGGGCTTGTCTGGGGTGTGTGGCAAGGACAAAGGAGACAGACCATCACTCCCATGTACACAATGCCCGCATTTGTACGGACGGCCCGGTATTTGAGGCGGATGTGGTGGAGATTTGACAATTGTTTCGAGAATGGCGGAATACCCCGGTTTCTGTAAGGGCATTTTCGTACAAAAACAGCACCAGAAGCGTGAGTAAAAATGAAAGCAGCAGGTTTCCTTTGGGAAGGCATTTTGCGGGCAGATGGGAGTTAGGAGAAGAAGATGAATACACAAGTAACATTGGCAGGCGTAAAACTGAAGAATCCCGTTATGACAGCTTCGGGTACTTTTGGCTCAGGGATGGAATATTCGGAGTTCGTAGACTTAAACCGGCTGGGGGCCGTAGTGACCAAAGGTGTGTCGAATGTGCCTTGGCCGGGGAATCCCACCCCAAGGGTGGCGGAAGTGTATGGGGGGATGCTCAATGCCATCGGGCTCCAGAACCCCGGCATTGATGTATTTATGGAGAGGGATATCCCTTTTCTAAAACAATATGACAGCAAAATTATAGTTAACATCTGTGGTAAGACTGTGGAGGATTATGTGGAAGTAGTGGAGCGTCTGGGAGAAGAACCGGCGGTTTCTATGCTGGAAATCAATGTATCCTGCCCCAATGTTAAGGAAGGCGCCATTGCTTTCGGGCAGAATGCAGAAGCATTATATGGCATTACCAGTGAAGTCAAAAAGCATGCAAAACAGCCTGTGATGATGAAGTTAAGCCCGAATGTAACTGATATTGGGGAGATGGCCAGGGCTGCGGAGGCGGCCGGATGTGATGCTATTTCTCTGATGAATACAATTACCGGAATGAAAATAGATATCCATAAGAGGCGGTTTGTGCTTGCCAATAAGACGGGGGGAATGAGCGGCCCTGCTATCAAACCTATTGCTGTGCGTATGGTATATCAGGCGGCGAGGGCTGTGAAGATTCCTATTGTGGGTATGGGGGGGATTGCCACCGGTGAGGATGCCATAGAGTTCCTGTTGGCAGGTGCTGCGGCTGTCAGCATTGGCGCCATGAATTTTGTGAACCCTTATACCACGATAGAAGTGATAGAGGGCATAGAAGATTATATGAGGAAGTATCATGTGGAAAATGTCACCGATTTAATAGGGGCAGTGGAATAAGTTGGCTTGCCGAATTCCTGGATTAACGCAGGGGAATGGTATATTCTTCTCATAGGATTCATATATATACTTATACCAGTAAAATTGGAGGTATCTATGTGGAACTGTTAAAGAGGAATATACATATGGATCGTATTCGTTGTCAGGCAGTGACGCAGTTCACTTTAGAGGATGATGTGAATTTGCCGGAGAACAAGCCTGATGTCAGCACGCTGAATCTGGAAAAAGGGGAACTGATTATTGATGAAATCAAACCGGCCGTGGATTCTGTCATGGTTCGCGGCAGACTGGGTTTCGTGGTGCTATACCATACGATGGAAGAAGGCAGCAACCTGATTTTGTTGGAGGGTAAGCTGCCTTTTGAAGAGAAAATCAACCTGCAAGGCGTTGTACCATCAGATACGGTGACGGTGGAGGGGGATGTGGAAGACCTGACCATAAGTATGATTAATTCCCGCAAGCTGAATATCCAATCTCTGATTACCATGACAGCACAAGTAGATGAATTGTATGATGAGGAAGCGCCCGTTGCGGTGCATGGGGACGAGATGGTGGAGTACCGTCGGATGCCTGTGGATTTGGCCCAGATTGCGATCTGCAAAAATGATATTTTTCGATTAAAGGAAGAAGTGGTTCTGCCATCCAATTATCCCAATATTTTCCAGATTTTATGGAGCAATCTGTCTCTGGGAGATGTGGAATTTAAAGTGATGGAGGAAAAGATTACCATATCCGGAGATATTCATCTCTTTATTCTGTATGAGGGAGAGGGAGAGGATCATCCCTGCCGCAGTTTTGAGACGACACTGCCTTTCAGCGGTGTGTTGGAATGTCATGGATGCAGAGAGGGAATGCTGCCGGATATCCGCTATCATTTAGGACAGCAGGAATTGTCCATCCGGCCGGATTTTGATGGGGAAGAACGCAATATTGGTCTGGAGCTGGTACTGGATATTGCCATTCGCATTTATGAGGAGGAACGTCTGGAAATTATTTCCGATATCTATGGTGTGTCCAGAGAGATTTCTACAACAACCCATAGCGCGCAGCTTCGCAGGCTGTTATCCAAAGTGACAGGGAAGACCAAGGTGACAGATCATATAAGGGTGGCCGGAGGAACAGTACTTCAATTGCTGCACAGCGAAGCGACAGTGGCACTGGAACAACAGAGTACAGTGGAAAACGGTATTTCGCTGCAGGGGAGTTTGCAGGTAAAGGTTATGTATATCACAGGGGAAGACGAATCTCCGTATGGATGTACGCAGGCACAGATTCCCTATCAATACACATTGGAGGTACCTGATATTGCACCTGAAGATATGGGGAAGGTACATGCGGAGGTGGAACAGCTTCAAGTGACCATGTTAGATGGTGAAGAGATGGATGTGAAAGCAGTGATATGCTTCTCCACAGTGGTGTTCAAAAATGTTCCGGTAGAATTGATCGGTCAGGTGACAGTGTCGGAGCTGGACAGCAGTAAGATGAGCAGTTTGCCGGGAATGGTGGTCTATATGGTAAAAGAAGGGGATAATCTCTGGAATATCGGGAAAAAGTATTATGTTCCGGTAGAGGCCATCAGAGCGTTGAATGACCTTGACAGTGATGATCTGAAAGTGGGACAGAAGCTGCTGGTGGTAAAAGGCAGTTGAGTACGGAAAGCAAATGCTGATTTGCAATTAAAACGGCTTTCGCAGGTTAATATAATGCGAAAGCCGTTTTATTTGATTATGCCTCTTGATGTTGGCAAGAGCGATTTCCTTTAGGAACTTTCGTAACTAAACTTGTGGGTTTCGCGTATCCAAAAGTCAATGCAACACGCCAAAAGCCGGTATAAGACTGCACAAGTTATTTTGAACCCGTTCCTTATTCAGCGGAAGGATCGGTAGCGTTGGAAGCCTTCTTGGCTTCAGCAGCCAATTTGTCAAATTTCTCCATAACTGCATCATAAGTACGCTGGGAGATATCAGGGAGATCGCCGCCCCAGGTCTTGGCAGCCTTCTTAAAACCTTTCTCAAAAGCAGCACGCATATCTTCGATCTTGTCAGGATCGCCGCCGGTCAAAGCGTTGGCAAAATCAATGATTCTGTCAGAAGTCTGATTGACACCCCAATAACCGTCTTCTGCAATATCCGCTTGTGCCTGCATTTTTGTAGCAGGGTCCACAGTATAATTACCGCTTCTTAAGAAAGACCAGATATCATTTGCCTTACCATAGGTATTTGCCTGGCTGGTCATCATTTTCTCAACTAAGCTGCGCAACTGTGCAGTACGTGCATCCGCGTCTGCCTGTAACTTATTGATCAGATTGGTATCAGGCTTGTAGGTCTTATTAACGGTAGAAGACCCTTTGGAAGGCTCATATACAGCGCCTTTGTCTGCCGTAGTGCCGGAAGTATTCTCTACTTTTGTGCTTTCGGCGTTGGTATTTTCCGTTTTGGTAGTATCGGCTTTTACACTTTCCGTTGAAGTATAGCTGTAGGCGGCCGCCGCCTGAGTTGATGTAACTCCATTTACACTCATAGTATCCTCCTTCTGACGGATTCCCGTCGAATCTGCCCTTGAAATCTGTGAATCAGCCATTTCAGAATTCTCATTCATCCAAATCATGAGTATTCAAATCAAAGCTGTGAAGTTCAGGAAATAAGCTTTTCACGTCAGTACGGGGCACATCATCCATGATTATATAAAATATTTCGGCTTGTGCCGCCGAAATATTTAGGCCGGTAACGCTATTTTCTGGTAATTGATGGAAATTTAATTCTGATTTCAAGATTGCAATCGGAAACAGGCTGGCCCTCCGCAGTCAGGCTGTAGCTTGTACGGATGATTATTTCGTTCAAATTTATAGTATAATGGTTATGCGGAAGTTCGTTCACCTTATTCCGTGGAATGGCGTCAGGTTTCGGCGCAGTTGGAATGGAAGGGGAGGCAGAATTTCTTTTACTGTTGCCGGAAGGAATGATTTCCAGGGAATGGGTAAGGATTCCCAATCGCAGGCATCCGTATGGGGTGGCATAGTCTGTTATATGTTCTTTGCCGTTTTCAAATACCATACGGGTGTTAATGGTACCGTTTCTGGTTACCTCGAGTAGATTATCCTTGTATTTTATTCTGTTATGTACGACTGCCTCGCCCTTTTTGGGGATTTCTGCAGCATCTTCGCTGTCCTTTTGGATTTCTGCAGTATCTCCACTGTTGTTTTTCGTTTCTGCAGCAGTCTCACTGCTTTCCGAAGGCTCTTTATACAACAGGTACAAAGTGCCGTTTTTTTCATAATACTCTGCCGTTGCGGTGGACTTGGTAACGGTTTCTTCGCCGGCACTGTCACGTTGGCGTCCAATCAGGGTAAGTTGTACTATTGTTCCCATGTCAATATTCCTCAATATTAATGGATTTGGCGGAAAGAATTCCATACTTGATGATGGAATTGGCAAAATGAACAAATTTTTCAGCTTTATCGCTGACATAGAATTGATATTGGTTGCTGCCAAGCACTGGGGGTTTTTCTTGTAATAAGTCCAGTTCTGTCAGCATTTCCTTCAGTTCCCGCGCGGTCTCATAGGCGGGATTTACCAGAGTGACATTTTTGCCCATAATTTTGCCCAAGGTAGAGCGAATCAAGGGATAATGAGTACAACCCAATATGAGGGTATCAATGTCAATATCAATAAGCTCAGTCAAGTATCTGCGGGCAATCTCGTCAGTCACAGGGTCTTCCAGAAGTCCCTCTTCCACCAAAGGAACAAACAGGGGACAAGCTTTGCCGTAGATGGTTACATTTTGATTTAGTTCCTGTATGTATTTCGTGTAAATTCCGCTGCTGATGGTGGCTTCCGTGGCTATGACGCCAATGCGTCCGTTTCCTGTCACTTCTGCCGCAACTTTTGCTCCCGGTCTGACGACACCGATGATGGGGACATCGGAAGCCTTTTCCAAAATATCCAGTGCATAGGCGCTGGCAGTATTGCATGCGACCACAATGGTTTTGATTTGGAAAGTTTTCAAAAAACGTACAATCTGTTCCGAATAACGTGTAACAGTATCCTGTGATTTGCCACCATAAGGGACACGGGCGGTATCGCCAAAGTAGATAATTTTTTCATTGGGAATCTGCCGCATGATTTCCCGCATGACAGTAAGACCGCCCACACCGGAATCAAATACGCCGATGGGGGCATCCTTTTTCAGCAGTTCCCTGTTAAGTGTCATTTCCTCCATGTAATGTCTCCCAAAAAATGCTTAAATTCGCAAGCAGTTTGCTGCGGAAAGTAATCTGGCCTTCGTCGGCACCCAGGAGGTTGAGGTAAAGCTTGCCGGGATAATCCCATTCCAAAGGCAGGGCCTCCAGGTTGCCCTCGTCATCCTCCACGCTTATTTTTACAGTATCCGGTGTCAGGGCAAGTTCAGGATATAGAAGCCCCCACCAGCCGAGCGCTGCACACATACTTACAATAATACGAAATCCGGACCATTTCTTTTTCATTCTGCAATAACCTCATTTCAATCAATGTAAAGAGATTATTGCCGTAATTAACCGGAGTTATACAAGCTTTCAGCAAGATCCCATCAACATCCGCTGCCCATGTTCTTCCGTGTGCAAAAGGTCTGCTATGCAGACTTAGAAATTGTTAGCAGGCGTACCCAAAAGGGGATCTTGCACACTCTCTTGACCGCTTGGCATTTCTTTGCACACTTCGCCCTTGTCAAGCCTTATTTGACGGATAATGGTTTTTTTCTGGTTGTCAATATGGGTTTTAGCAGCAGCGGCAGCGGTTTCCCTGTCTTTGCTGACAATGCTCTGATAGATAATTCTATGCTCTTCCACCAGGGTTTCATGCCCACTGCTGTCCTTAATATATTCAAAACGGTATCGATACATCTGTTCGGACAAATTGTGTACTAATTGAATCAGTCTTTGGTTTCCGGTTGCCTGTACAATAATATCATGGATCGCTACGTCAGCCTGGGCAATTTTGAGAATATCTTTTTCAGCCACACATTGTTCAAAATAATCACAAGCCTGCTTTAAAGCAGACAGTCCTTCTTCGGTGATACGATCACAGGCTAACTCTGCACAGAGAGCGTCCAATGCACGTCTGACTTCCAATACATCATTCATGCTTTTCTCTGTGATCTGTGCGACTTCAGCGCCACGTCTCGGAACCATAGTGACCAGACCTTCCAGCTCCAATTTGTGGATGGCCTCTCTGACAGGGGTGCGGCTTACACCCAGTTGATCCGCCAGACGCACCTCCATCAGGCGTTCTCCGGGTTTCAATTTCCCTGTCAGAATGGCTTGCCGCAGGGTATGGAAAGCTACGTCTCGAAGTGGTAAAAATTCATTATCATTCATTTGCATAGAATCTTGCATATTAGTCCCCCATGCCGCCTTCGGCGGTTCAAATAGGAATGAAAAACGCTCACATGAAATGAGCAAAGAATGCTTATTTTGGCGTCTGCTGTCTGTGTAACCGAGCTGTGAATCGTAACAGATGATACCATATTTACTGTGGTGTGCCTGATTGCAGAAGATGATTGCACAGGAATACCTGTTTTGCCATAGGTTCCTGCTGAAATTGTTCTAATGCGGCATATGCAGCCTGCGCCTGCTCTTGTGGGAAGATGCCGAATACCGTGGGACCGCTGCCGCTCATCAGGCTGGCGGCTGCACCCAGTGCCAACATTTTGTCCTTGAGCCTGGCAATCACAGGATAAGCAGGGATGGTGACTGTTTCCAGAACATTTTCCAGGCGATCCAGAATCCCGGGCAGATTTCCGGCTTTGATTGCCGCAACCATTCCGTCAATATCAGGATGGCGGAACGTATGTGCATCAAGTTGCTCATATACGTATTTGGTGGATACCATAATATCCGGTTTCGCTACAAGAATAAAACAATTCGGTATGGACGGCAGGGGAGTCAGATGTTGGCCTATACCCTCAGCAAGAGCCGTGCCGCCCATAAGACAATAAGGAACATCCGCGCCAATGGAAACCGCATACTCCATCAGTTGAGACAAAGGGGCATCCAGGCCAAATAAAATTCCCATTCCCTTCATGGCAGCAGCGGCATCCGTACTCCCGCCGGCCATACCAGCGGCAATGGGAATCTGTTTTTTCAACTGTATATGGATGCCTGACCGAATGTTATATTTTTCAAGCATTATCCTGGCAGCCTTGTATACCAGATTGTTTTCGTCTGTGGGAAGCAGGTCGGAATCAGTGGTAATGGTGATGCCATGGTCTGTTTTCCGCAATGTCAGCTCATCCCATAGTCCAATGCTCTGCATAACCATCTTCACTTGATGATAACCATTGGGCAGTTTCTTTACTACATCCAATCCAAGATTAATTTTGGCGTATGCTTTTATATGATATTCATTCATCTGTATATCGTTTATCCTCCTGACAACCGGCATTTGCGTGACAAACAGAACTGCAAAACTGTCACAAAGCTTCTATTTGTACGATACTCAAGACTGCCAAAATTTACAAATCTGCTCAAGGCAAGAACATGGCTGGCGGTCTTTCGCTATAACACATGACTGCAAATTGATTCAAAGTGTAGTATAAATTATATACAATGTTGTTTGTTTCGTCAAGCTGAACGAAAGGGTTCCGTTACTTTTCACGGGTAGGGGACGCGAGGTGTTTTCGTGCGCGTTTTGCACGCAACACCATATATTCTTTTTCTTGCCACATAGAAGAGATTATGATATATTGACCATGCAGGGCAGCATAGTTGACGGGCGGAAAGAAATGTTATTGTGCGGAGTGAATTGCAATATTGTAATACAGAAATGATACGCAGCGATACGCAGCGCCATACTGGATGGGCAGAATGTCGGAATACACAGGAGGCATTTTAGAAACAGAAAGGAAAACGGATATGGTTACAATCTTAAAAGAAACACCAAAAAATCCCATAACATTAATGGGAGAGCGTGCAGGGGTATGTTGGGGCGCGGATATACAAGACAAGGAAAAAAACTATAAACGAGGATTGGAGTGCATTACATCCGGACATCATCGTGTCATGGAATATGTCAATGTGGAAATGATTTTGGACGGATATTCTGCTCGTGTTATCAGGGAATGGTATACCCATATCGGAGGAGCACCTACGCGGCTGCAGGCCAGTACAAGGTATATCAATTACAAGGAATTTACCTATATTACGCCGCCGGCCATTACCGGAAATGCAGAAGCAGAGAAAATTTATAAGGGTGTTATGGATACGATTGCAAAAGCGTGCAGTCAGTTGGAAGAGGATTGCAAGATACCCAGAGAAGATGCAGCCATGCTTCTTCCGCTAGGCATGTCGACCAAAATCGTGGATAAAAGAAATGTCCGCAATCTCATTGAAATGTCACATCAGAGATTATGTACAAGAGCTTACTGGGAATACAGACAACTGATGAAGGACATCATGGAAGCACTCTGTGACTACTCAGATGAATGGCGATATCTGACAGAACACTATTTTGTTCCCAAATGTGAAGTGGCAGGTTATTGTAGGGAAAAAAAGAGCTGCGGCAGAAAAGGAAGACGACAGGATTAGAAAAGCGCGCGCCAGTGCTGTCGTGCAGCGACTATGAATAGGAGAAAATATTATGATTAACATGCAGCAGAAAATAAATGAAGTGTGGATTGCTCAGCGTGCGGACCCATATGTATACCGCCATACGGATGGAACTTATTATTTTACGGCAACCGTTCCGGCCTATGATTGTATCATCATACGCAGCAGCACGCGGCTGGAAGCTTTGGCGGAGGCGGAGGAAACCACCATCTGGACCAAGCATGAAAAGGGAAATATGGGAGCGCATATCTGGGCGCCGGAGCTGCATTATCTACAAGGAAAATGGTATATCTATTTTGCGGCGGGAGATGCGGAAAATGTATGGAATATCCGTCCCTATGTGCTGGTATGCAAAGGACAGAATCCGGTCAATGACCCATGGGAAGAAATGGGCAGGATGCAGTGTGCGGACGAAGACGAATTTTCTTTCAGAGCATTTTCACTGGACGCCACCATATTTGAAAATAAAGGTGAATACTACTATGTGTGGGCAGAGAAAGTAGGAGTGGGCAAAATGATTTCAAACCTGTATATTGCCCGTATGGAATCACCTGTGAAGCTGGCCACGGTACAGGTGCTTCTGACCACACCGGATTACGACTGGGAGCGCAGAGGATTCTGGGTCAATGAAGGCCCGGCGGTACTAAAATATGGAGGGAAAATATTTCTTACGTATTCTGCCAGCGATACGGGGGCAAATTACTGTATGGGGATGTTGTCCATTGATGAGAATGCGGATATGCTTGATCCGAAAATGTGGAGTAAAAAGCGTCTGCCGGTTCTGCATACAGAGGAAGAGAAAGGCATTTATGGCCCCGGACATAATTCGTTTACCATTGACAATGAGGGAGATGGTGTGATTGTCTTTCATGCCAGAACGAAGAAAGAGATTCAGGGCGATCCTCTGAATGATCCGGACAGACATGCAATGCTGCGGAATATCGTGTGGAGTGCCGAAGGAGAACCGCAATTTATTCTTTGATATAAGCTTCCGGACATGAGAGATTGCCCGCAATTCCCCGGTTGAAAAACGAAATTTTTCTCACAAGCCTAAAGTATTTTATTCCGTTGCCGATAATCTTATTAAGCAATATAAGGAACACAGGAACAAGTGTACAAAGAAATTCTAAGTCGGCAAAGTGCGCTGACTAAGAAATTCCAAGCTGCACACTGAAAAGCGCAGGAACAGCGTTTTTCTCACATAAGGTTTGCGCCGCCGTTGGCGGCAGGGCTGAAAGTATGCAAGGTTAAGGTGCTGGAAAGGGGAATTCCGGCATTGACATTTGCAGGGTGAGTTCCGGTAACCTTGTTCCTTGGAAAGGGAGGAATCAAACATGCGTGTTGAAGCATATAATCAGGTTCAACAGATATACCAGACGAAAAAGGTGAACAAATCCCAGCAGACCGGCAATGTATCACATGCTGATAAGCTGCAGATCAGTAACTTTGGAAAAGAGTTTCAGTCAGCGAAGGCCGCAGTCGCAAATGTGCCTGATATCAGAGAAGATGTAACAGCTCCCATCAAGGCGCAGATACAGAATGGTACTTATGGTGTGGACAACATGGCATTTGCAGAGAAGCTTATGAGCAAATTTGACGAAATGATATAGTCCAATTAAAAATTGTCAATAAGAACTAAAAGGAGGCAGGGGTCCCGTGGCTAGTTTAATGGAAAACCTGATAGAAGTGCTTGGTCGGGAATGCGAAGAATATGAGGGACTTCTGTCTCTATCACAGAAGAAGACGCAGATCATTGCAGGCGGTGATCTGGATGAATTGCAGAAAATCACGGACGATGAACAGGTTTTGGTGAGCAGAGTAAACAACCTGGATAAAAAGCGGGTTGAAGTCACTGCAGATATCGCCAATGTGTTGAACAAGGATGTTGAAGCAATGAAACTCTCGAATCTCATTGAGATGATGGCGGGACGTCCCGCAGAGCAGGCGAAACTGGCAGAGGTTCATGACAGGCTTCGGACGGCGGTCAGGGAACTACAGAGAGTCAATGAGCAGAATCGGGAATTGCTGGTAGATGCACTGGAAATGGTGGAATTTGAAATGAATTTGCTACAGTCGATGAAGGCGGCGCCGGAGACTGCCAATTACACCAGAAATGCCTATAATTCCGGTGCACAGATGGGTGTTACCAGTGGGAATTTTGACGCAAAGCAGTAAGAAAAACAACAATCTTGGGAAAGCATTGAGGTGATGAATATGCCGTTAATGGGTAGTTTATATGTTGGAGCATCAGGATTACAAACCAGTCAAAATGCGCTGAATACCACAGCGCATAATCTTTCTAATATGGAGACCACCGGCTATGTCAGACAGCAGGTACAGCAAGGCTCCAGAAATTATGTCACTCTTTCTACCAATCCTAAATCAATTGCGAACAAAGAATATGGGTTGGGTGTATCATATTCCCGTGTAAAACAAGTGAGAGATTATTTCCTGGATAAAACATACCGCAGAGAATCCGGACGCAGTATGTTTTATGAAGTGTCCACAGAAGTTATGGAGGAAGTGGAAAGCCAGTTGGGAGAGTTAAACGGCGAAGCCTTCCAGAATACAATCGAGGATTTCTGGACTTCCATACAGGAACTTGCAAAGGACCCGGCAAGCTCGGTGACACAGGGATTATTGGTTCAGAGGGCAGAGGAATTTGTGCTGAGAGCCAAGGCGGTATATGACGGCCTGTGCTCTTATCAGGATAACCTGAATGTGCAAATCAGACAGCAGGTGAATAAGATTAATGATTATGGGAAGAAGTTAATCGTGCTGAATGATGCGATCAGGAAGATTGAGGCCGGCAATATAGAGAAAGCAAATGATTTGCGGGACAGCAGGAATCAACTGTTGGATGAGTTGTCAGAGATGGCCAACATGAATTTTGGTGAGGATATCTATGGCAATGTATGGGTGCAGATCGAAGGTGTGGACTTTGTGAAAGGCGACAGATGTTATGAGATGGATGTGGATGTAGATCCTACAACAGGCTTCTATACACCATTCTGGCCCATGAATGCCTCCTATACGGTCAATGCGGACGGTACGAAGAATTATAATATCGACGGTGCGCAAGTATTTGATTTGAGCCGTCAGATTTCCACGGATCTGAATACGGATATCGGCGGATTGAAGGCTATGCTGTTGGCAAGAGGTGACCACAGAGCCGATTATACAGATATCAGAGAAGGAAAATATGATGATGTATCTCAGTCGGTCATTATGAATATTCAGGCGGAATTTGACCAGTTGATTCATAGTGTGGCAGTGAAGATTAATGAGATTCTTGGAGACGCGGCAGGAGCTAAGACCCTGGGCGCGGGAGCGACGTTGACAGTACAGGATGCAGATGGAAATGCGATTGTACTGGGTGAGGGTGATAAGTACTGGGAAGTGGACTCCAATGGGTATATGCGTAAGGATGACGGCAGTCCTATTGAGATGTTTTCCAGGCTGTCAGTGGACGGATACCGGAAAGTGACCGGGCCTGAACTGGATGCAGATGGAAATCCTGTATTGGATGCCAATGGAAATCCGGTAACAAAAGAATACTGGGTAATCAATCCGGAGAACCTGAACGGACCAAACGGCGAACCGGAGACAGAGACTTTGTATTCTGTTAAGAATATACAGGTACATCCGGAACTGGCGCAGAAACCAGGTATGCTGGGATTTCGCCTGGAGGATGGATCTGAGGATAAGGCCACAGCGGAGGCGCTGAAAAATGCGTTTATGGAGGAAGACTATACGCTGAATCCTAATGTTAAGAAGAAAACCACTTTTGTGGATTATTATACAGATTTGGTATCACAGATTGCGAATACTGGTTATGTCAACAGGCGTATCCTGGTGAATCAGCAGGATACCGTTGAGGCAACCGAGAGTGCCAGACAGCAGGTGATAGGTGTATCTTCAGATGAAGAATTGTCAAATATGATCAAGTTTCAGAATGCGTATAATGCCTCCAGCCGATATATTAATGTAGTGGATGAGATGCTGGAACATATTCTGAATACACTTGGGGCATAAAAGGAGGCGTAGAAATGCCATCAACATTTTTTGGGTTAAATATAGCATATACGGGTTTATTGGCCAGCAATGCGTCGTTGAATACGACTTCTAACAACATTGCAAATGTACAGACGGAAGGATACAGCAGGCAGCAGGTAACACAGCAGGCGGCAAGTGCATTGAAGGTATTTCAGACTTATGGCTGCGCAGGCGCAGGTGTGGAGACCCTGGCGATAGAGCGTGTGCGTGACGAATTCTATGATTTCAGATATTGGAGCAATAATTCCAAACTGGGTGAGTATGCCCAGAAGCAGTATTATATGCAGCAGATAGAGGCATATTTTGACGACAATGGGCAGAATGCCGGTTTTAAGACTGTGTTTGATCAGTTGATGATCACTGGTTTGCAGGCATGGATGGACAATCCGAATGATACTGCAACCAAACAGCAGTTTATTGGCTTCGCAGGTTCGCTGGCAGAATATTTTAACGGTGTGGCGGCCAATCTGCAGAAGGTGCAGAAGGACACCAATCAGGAGATTAAGCTGAAAGTTGACGAGATTAATTCCATTGCGGGTGAAATCGCTACTTTAAATAAACAAATTAATACCATTGAGTTGGCGGGCAGCCGTGCCAATGAGCTGAGAGACAGAAGGGAACTGCTCATTGACCAGCTATCCCAGATTGTAGACACGGAAGTGCAGGAAATTCCCATTATTGACAGTAATATGCCCGACAGGGAGACCGGCGCCAATCGGTATATTGTCAGAATTGCCGGAGGCCAGACTTTGGTGGATGGGAATGATTATAAATCCCTGGAGTGTGTTGCCAGGAGAGACTATGAGAAAGTAAATCAGTCCGATATTGACGGCTTATATGATGTGTACTGGGGCGACGGACAGAAATTCAATCTCTACAGCGGTGCTATCGGGGGCGAATTAAAGGGATTGATTGACCTGAGGGACGGTAATAACAGAGAGAACTTTATAGGAGAGATTGCCGGCATTGGGAAAGTGACAGATGAGAACAATGTTACCAGGGATACGGTTACGATTAATGTGAATAAGCATTATCTGACTGATTTGAATAAATGTAATCTTTCTGACCAGGGTGGTGTTATCAAACTGGGGAATCAGGAATTTAACTATGATTCCTGGACATATAGTGTCAGCTATGATGACAATGGGGAGCCTACTTACAGTTATACTTTTACCATATCGGGCAGCGAGAAAAACGGCACGCAATTGGTTACAAATAATAAAATTGGTATGACAGCCACCATTGGCGCCAGTATCAATTATCAGGGTGTACCTTATTACATGGCGCAGATGAATGAATGGGTGAGAACCTTCTCACAGAAATTCAATGATATTCTCACAAGCGGCTATTCAGGTGACCAACAGGGAATTAAGATGTTTACCGCAGGTATGCCTACGGATGATAAACAGTATACACTGCCGGATGATAAGAGGTATGATCTGGAGAGTTATGACGCGTATAAGGCCAGAGTAGAGAAGCTGCAGGCTGATTTGAAGGTGGAGCTGGAGACAGCCTGGAAGGATGCCCACAGGAATGATCCTGCATATGCAGGTTTGACGGGGGACGCATTGGAAGCGGCATTGGAGGCTGCTGTTCAGGATCCTGCGGTGCAGACAAATATAGCAGCGCAAATTACGGCGCAGGATGCGGCCATTAAGGAAAAAGCGAAGCTTACCATATCCGCAGGTACGAATGGCGCTTCGGGAGACAACTATTACATGATGACAGCCCTGAATGTGGATATTTTGTCTGCTTTGGAACTGGATCCCAGCCGTTTGGCAAACAAGAAACAGATTGGTGACGGCGTAGAGCAGAATGACTTGTTGGAAGATTTGAAGGATCTGGCCTCTGATAAGGGGACGATGAGTTTTCGCGGTAGTTCGGCATCGGAATTTCTGCAGTGTATTTTGTCTGATATTGCGTTGAATACCAAGAGGGCGGAGACTTTTTATCAGAGTTTCAGTGATATTGCTTATACCATTGATACCCAGAGGGCTTCCATCTCCGGTGTGGATGAAGATGAAGAGGCTGTAAATCTGGTGAAGTTCCAGAACGGCTATAATCTGGCATGTAAGATGATACAGACATTGTCGGAAATCTATGACAGACTGATACTGCAGACGGGTGTATAAGTGTGAACGAAATGAAGATTTTCTAAGTCAGTAAGAGGGTGTGTAAACACCCCTCTTTGGACACTGACATAGCGCTAAGGCGCATAGAAAATCTAAGTCATTTCCAAGGAATGGCTTTGCAATTCCTTTAAGAACGCAAGTGCAGCGTTCTTCCAGGTTTGCGGCAGTTCACGGATTGTTTGTGCCTCTTGCAGAGGCATTGACGCCGTTTGCGGCATGGTGGGAAGTGTGTAAAGAAAGGTATTAAATATTATGAGAATAACAAATAAAATCATACAGCGTAACAATTTATCCAATATCAATACAAACAAAATCTATCAGGATAAGCTCAGCACACAGATGTCTACGCAGAAGAAAATCAGCCGTCCTTCCGATGATCCGGTTATCGCGATCAGAGCGTTGCGTCTGCGGAGCAATGTGAATGAGGTTACACAGTATTACAGTAAGAATATTCCTGATGCTGAGAGCTGGTTGAGCGTTACGGAGGCAGGGCTTAAGAATCTGTCTCAGATCATGACTAATATGATCGCGCAATGTACCAAAGGATCTAATGGTCCCCTGAAGACTTCTGATCGCCAGATTATCCTGGAGGAACTTCGGGGA
Source organism: uncultured bacterium (assembly GCA_947175015.1). Classification (GTDB taxonomy): domain Bacteria; phylum Bacillota; class Clostridia; order Lachnospirales; family Lachnospiraceae; genus Acetatifactor. The sequence goes on along the minus strand of CAMWLE010000007.1, from coordinate 11,205 downwards.
TTGGGAGATGAGGTATATTCCACAGGTGATGCGGATTATGCGGGCAGATATGTATTCACCGGATACCGCACAGATACCCCTTTAAGCTTTATGAAGGAAGAGAAGGATCTTAAGTACACAATTACCGAACAGTTGGACAACACTGTCATTGACAGTGTGACAAAGGTGAAGACAGGGAACATTCTGGACATCAATTCCAGTAATTTTAAAGATGCGAATATGTCAACAATTGACGAAGATGATGTGGATACCGCAGAGTGCTATCGTATTCGATTGGCATATAACAATTGTCTGGATGATGCAACAAATATTAAGATAGAATATACGGATTCAAGCCAGAATCCACCTGTGAAAGTCACATGGCCTGATCCTGCCAATAATATTACAATTACCATGAAACATGCTTATGAGGATCCGGATCCTTATAGTCAGGCTGCAAACAATGATAATGATATAATATATGTTCCTGAGACCGGTGAATTATTATTGGGGAAGAATCGTTATGCGGACTTGATGGCTACCAAGGATCAGGACAGCAGTCCTGAAAACGAAGGAGAGATTCGTGTAACATATGAGAAGAGCGATTGGATGAAGGGGGATCTGCGGCCGGAACACTATTTCTATTGCACCAGTGAAGTGAATGACCCTACGGCGCCCGGCGGCAAGAAGACCATAACATACAATGAAAATTATCTGGATGTGAAGGCAGAGCGCCAGGTCATTGAATATGATGTGGGATTCAACCAGACGATTCAGGTAAATTCCACCGCAGACGAGTGTTTTCAGCATAATGTGGGCAGGGAAGTGGATGACATTGTAAATGCCATGCAGGATGTGCTTGACCTGGAAAGCACCAAGGCGAAGATTGAGGAAATCCTGAAGAGTTATGACACTGAGAATGCAGGTGCGGCGAATCAGGGTGATATTGACATCCTGAACAAGCAGTTGGCTGCTGTGAATAAGGCATTGACTTATGCCAAAGATAAGGAGCAGAAGCTTTTTGAAAAAGGGATTTCCACATTCCAGAAGCATTTGGATGATGCAAACCTGTGCATTACAGATTGTGGTACCAGAAGCAGAAAGCTTGCCCTGATTAAGAATCGCATGGAGAACCAGAAGACTACCTTTGATACTTTGAAGAGTGAAAATGAAGATGTGGATATCACTGAGGTGGCCATTAACTTAAATAGTGCGGAATTGACCTATAATGCAGCGCTGATGGCAACAGGTAAGGTAACTCAGAGTACATTGCTTAACTATATTTAAGCGGTGGGGCGGGTTATAAAGACAGAGGAGCTTATAAATATGAAAATTCAGACAAAGGTGTTTGGAGAAATAGAAATTTCAGAAGATAAAATTATTACTTTTGTAAATGGTATTGTGGGCTTCCCGGAACTAAAGCGTTTTGCATTGCTTCACGATGAGGAAAAGGGAGACAATGTGGGAATTCGTTTCCTGCAATCCATAGATGAACCGGGTTTTGCTATGCCGGTTATGGACCCTTTGCTGGTAAAACCGGACTATGACCCTCGTGTGAATGATGAGCTGTTGGCACAGGTGGGTAAAATCTCTCCGGAGAATCTGCTGGTATTGGTGACAGTATCCGTTCCCAGCGACCTGACAAAAATGAGTGTAAATCTCCAGGGCCCGATGATTATCAATGTAGAAGAGTATAAGGGATGCCAGATTATTGTGGAGAATAAAGAGTATCCTGTCAAGTTCCCTATCTATGAGATTGTGCAGGCAGGGGAAGGAAAGGCAGGTGCATAGAATGCTGGCGCTATCAAGAAAGAAAAATGAAGCAATTGTTATCAGCAACAATGTGGAAGTCACCATTTTGGAAATCAAGGGTGATCAGGTGAAGATTGGAATTACGGCACCCAAGGAAGTGCCGGTATATCGCAAGGAGGTATATCTTCAGATTCAGGAGGCAAACAGAGAGGCAGTCAATGCGGATGGAATGGAAGCTCTGAGAAATTTGTTGAAATAAATAATATTTATTTCTGAACGGTTCCAAACGTTAATTTTTCAGTAAAAGTTTCCGATAAATCAATTAGATGCTGCGATAAGCATTTGTTGAAAAAGCAAAATATTACAAGGAGGTGGGAAATATGGCAATAGAGCCTATTTCAAGTTTAATGACTGTGCAGGCACAGGGAAGTGCAATGGCGCAGAAGCCGCAGACACCCGTACAGACGGAGAAACCGGAGAGCAGTACCAGCAGTGCTCCTGCTGCAGAGATGGTGGATAAAACAACTGCCGTGGTGGAAAATTCGCAGGAAAAGGGGAATGCAAACAGTAATGAGCAGGGTAAGGAGCAACAGCCGACACATGAGCAGATACGTAAGGCGGTGGAGAGACTGAATAAGAACCTTGCCAATTCGGAGGCGGTGTTCGGTATTCATGAGGATACGAATCGTGTCACAATCAAGATAGTGGATAAGAACACCAAGGAAGTCATCAAGGAATTGCCGCCTGAGAAGACTTTGGATATGATCGCAAAGGTATGGGAGATGGCCGGCATCCTGATTGACGAGAGAAGATAGGAAAGGATGGAACAAGAATATGGCTATGAGAATAAGTGGCCTGATGTCCGGTATGGACACAGAGAGTATTATATCCCAATTGGTTGAGGCCAAGAAGACTAAGGTAAATAAGGCGGTAAAAGCGCAGAAATCTCTGAAGTATAAACAGGACGCATGGAAAACTCTGAATGCGCAGATTAAGAAGCTGCATACTACTGCTCTGAGCAATATGCGTTGGGAAGGTTCTTTTGTTAAGAAGACAACCAAAGTGTCTAACAGCAATAAGGTATCTGTGATCACCGGGGAGATGGCCATGAATGGTGTGCATAGCCTGCAGGTGAAGCAGATGGCGCAATCTGCCAACCTGACCGGCGGTAAGCTGACAAGGAAAGACGGTACGGCTGTGACGGGAGATACCAGGCTTGGGGAACTTTTGGGGCCTACTTTGGCAGGGAAGGGCATGATTGTTGTGGAGAACGGTACGGGTGAAAACAGCCGTACTCCTATTACAATGGATGAAACAACTACCATAAGTGATTTCGTAGGGGCACTGAGATCCGCAGGATTGAATGCTAATTTTGATGAAAACAATGGCAGGATATATGTAGCTGCCAAGGCTTCTGGTACCGAGAATAATTTCGATATTCGCACCTATCAGCCTAATGAGGGGATGTATGATGCAGACTCCGCAGCAACAGGATTGCAGATGCTTCAGGCGTTGGGATTGGACTATAGCAATTCCGCCAAAGACAGTATGGAAGGTATGATTGACGGTGTTAATCTTGCGTTGGATTCCGGAACCGCGTTGAACGGTTGGACTGCACAATTGAGGCAGGTTGCCGATGATTTAGGGTATGTTGACAGCGCAACCAACAAGATTAGAACAGATTTGACAGATGAAGATTACCAAAAAATGGCGATTCAAATCTTAAACGGCACCAGCGGTGTAAATGACAGTGGTCTGCAGAACTGGGCAAACCAATGGCTGAGCAGGGGGCAGAAGATGGATGCGTCCGATGCCAAGATTACTCTGGACGGCGTGGAATACACATCTTCCAAGAATACGTTTGAAATCAATGGCCTGACTTTGACTGTAAGTGCCACTACAGATCCGAACGAAACCATCACCATTACCACAGAGGATGATACTGACGGTATCTATGATATGATCAAGAATTTCTTCAAGGAGTATAATTCTCTGATCAATCAGATGGATAAGCTTTACAATGCGGATTCTGCCAAAGGATATGAACCTCTTCTGGATGAAGAAAAGGATGCAATGTCTGATTCCGAGATAGAAGAGTGGGAGACCAAGATTAAGGATTCCATTCTCCGTAAGGACAATTCCTTGAACACCATCGCAAGCGCAATGAAGGAAATTATGTTGCAGGGTGTGAATATGGCTGAAGACGGAGAGCCGAAGAAGATGATGTATCTCTCCCAATTTGGTATTAATACCTTAGGCTACTTCATTGCAGGTGAAAATGAGAAGAACGCTTACCATATTGACGGCGACAGTGATGATGCGGATACTTCCGGCAACGCTGACAAATTGAAGAGTATGATCGCCAATGATCCTGATACGGTTGTAAAGTTTTTCACCACACTTGCCAGGACACTCTATGACAAGATGACGGATGTTATGGCGGGTACGGAATACAGTTCGGCATATACTGCATATGATGACAAGAAAATGCAGTTGGAATATGACGAGTATACAGTAAAAATAAAAGAATTGGAAGATAAGCTTGCAGATTACGAGGATAAGTGGTATGCTAAATTTGCAGCAATGGAAACAGCAATGGCGAAAATGCAGCAGAACGCCAGTGCGGTAACGGCTTTGCTGGGCGGTGGTTGATGTGATTGGCATAGCTTCCTGTTCCCAGCCAGGCAAATTATGAAAGGCAGGATGGAATTATGGCATTACCTAACGCGTATGGGCAGTATAATAACAGTAAAATTTTGACGGCATCTCCCGCAGAGCTGACACTGATGCTTTATGAAGGGGCAATCAAATTCTGCAATATTGCCATCGTTGCGGTGGAACATAAGGACATTGAGAAAGCGCATGAGAACATCCGGAAGACAGAGCGCATTATCGACTATTTCCGTCAGACATTGGATATGAATTACCCGGTGGCAGAGGACTTTGAACGAGTATATTCATATTTAAGCCAACGGCTGGTGGAAGCCAATGTAAGGAAGGATAAAGAGATTCTGGAAGAGGTGAATAAACATCTGCGTTCGATGCGGGATACTTGGAAGGAAGTTATGAAGAAAAGTAAGGAGTAGAGCCCATGACGGAAAATTATCTGACTCTATTGGAAGAAAGCTTGAAAAGGAAATTGCAGGTCATGGCTGAAATACAGGCATATAATCTGCGTCAACAAGAGATTTTCCAGGCGGATGAGGTGGAAATTGACAAGTTTGATGAGTATATGGCAGAAAAGGAATCCCTGATCGAAAAGCTGACTTCCTTAGATAATGGTTTTGAACGGCTCTATCAAAAGGTGGCGGAGGAACTAAAGGATAATCGTCAGAAGTATGCGGAACAGATTAAGAATCTGCAGAAATTGATTACGGAAGTGACGGATGCCAGTGTTACGATTCAAGCGCAGGAAGCACGTAATAAGAAGCTGATAGAGGATTATTTCCAAAAAGAACGCAACGGCATTCGCATGAATCGCAAGACTTCAAAAGCAGCAATTGATTATTATAGGAATATGAGCAAGTCTGCCGTAGTGCTGCCCCAGTTTATGGACAGTAAAAAATGAAGACCGGATTGAACCAAAAGTTCCGCAGCCTTCGCTGCGGAACTTTTGGTTATAAAATATATATGGTAATGAATAATGGGGTGTAAAAAGTCAAAAAAATTATTTCTTCCAACTAAAGTATTAAAAAAATGTGTCCGATATAATATGCAGGGAAGTAAACAGGAGGTTTACTGATGTATTTGTTGCCATAGTAGCGGAGCGTACCAGGCAATAAAATAAACAGATAAAGAAGCAAGATGCGCAGCCGCAAGGAGGCAGCTTTTTTCAAGGAGGAATTGGAGTATGATAGTAAAACATAATCTCACGGCGATGAACTCTAACAGAATGTTAGGTATGACAACAGCTTCTCAGGCGAAAGCTACGGAGAAGTTATCTTCCGGTTACAAGATCAACCGTGCTGCTGACGATGCGGCAGGATTGGCCATCAGCGAGAAGATGAGAAAGCAGATCAGAGGTCTGACGCAGGCATCCCTGAATGCCCAGGATGGTGTCAGTGCAGTGCAGACAGCGGATGGTGCATTACATGAAGTGCACGATATGATTCAGAGAATGACAGAGCTGTCCGTAAAAGCTGCAAACGGCACACTTTCTGAGTCCGACAGAGATGCGATTCAGTTGGAAGTGGATCAGTTGGTAAGCGAGATTGATAGAGTTTCAACCACATCTAAATTTAATGAGACCTATCTGTTGAGAGGAGCAAGCGGCGGAGAACCTGGAAAGCTTACTTACAGTATGGCAGCAAAGGGATTGTCACCGGAATTCGATGCTTATGGCCCTATTAACGCACAGACAGGTACCATGAGTATTCCGCAGGCTACGGCTTTTGCGGGAGCAGCGACAATTGCTACGAACATAGGACTTTCTGCGAAAGCTGCAGAATCAACAGAATATACTGCCAAGGCATTTGGCCCGATTGGAGAAAATCCTGGAACAATCTATGTATTGGTGGAGAGCACGAAGCCTACGGGTACAATGACGAAGCTGAATGCCAGCGAGATTGCAAAAGACATTAACAGCAACCCTGCGAATACAGATCCTGTATATAAAGCATTTACTGGAATGGATCAGTTGACAGCGGCATTGAAGGCTGATTATGGCGAGGATATCAGAAATGTCAGCACCTATATCGATAATGATAAGAAGATTCAGTTGAAGATAGAGACCTTTGCCGATATTAATGATGCAATTGACCTGAGTCTGCATGTGGGTGCTGATTCCGATAACGAGAATAAGATATATATGAATTTGCAGAACCTCAGTGCAAGGGGTCTGGGATTAAATGGTTTGGATGTAAGCGGTAAGACCGGGGCTGCTGCAACACGTGCTATTGATGTTGTTGCGGAAGCATTGCAGAAAGTATCCGCACAGAGAGCTTCATTAGGTGCGATTCAGAACAGACTTGAGCATACAATCAATAACCTGGATAATATCGTTGAGAATACAACCTCGGCAGAGAGTGCAATCCGCGATACGGATATGGCTACGCAGATGGTGGAATATTCCAACAACAATATTCTTGCACAGGCAGGCCAGTCAATGCTTGCTCAGGCAAATCAGGCAACATCCGGTGTGTTGTCACTGCTTCAATAAGATTGACTATATTAAAAAGCGTTACCAGCCATTTTATGGCGGCAACGCTTTTTTTTATATCGTGTAACAGTGTGGTAATTTTTAACCTATCAAGACTTTCTTGCCCTGAAATGCAAAACCATATTTTCGGATACATTCTGCAGGAATTTCTTCCGCCTCCAGCGAAGCTGCATAATGCTTTTCTTCTATTGGTAATAGCGCTGCATTTACGGTATCTTGCAGTGCTTTTTTCATCTTCAGAATCATACACTATAAATTCCATAATGATACCATAATGATAGCACCATTTGAAACAGCATGTAAGTGAAACAAAAACTTTTCAAAAAAATTAAAAAAAGGCTAAAGTAATTGAAAATCACACCGATATACATAATAGGTAAAGCAAAGAACAGAAAAAAGAACAGCTTTTGTTCAGGCTTATCTTCGGAAGTCCCGGAGCAATTCGCACGATTGCGAAGGGGTACCCGTTTCGACCTGCCGGAATATGAACGTGCGAATCATAGGGTGGGCAGGCGCAAATAGCCGCATGGAAGCGGCATCATATTCAAGGAGGAATGAATTATGGTAGTACAACACAATCTAACAGCTATGAACTCTAACAGAATGCTTGGTTTGACCACAGCATCACAGGCTAAGGCTACTGAGAAGTTGTCTTCCGGCTACAGGATCAACCGCGCAGCAGATGATGCCGCAGGCTTGGCTATTTCCGAGAAGATGAGAAAGCAGATCAGAGGACTTACACAGGCTTCTACGAACGCACAGGACGGTATCAGTGCAGTGCAGACCGCAGAAGGTGCTTTGACAGAAGTTCATGATATGCTGCAGAGAATGAATGAGCTGGCAGTTAAGTCCGCAAACGGCACACAGTCCGAGAGCGACAGAAATGCAATCCAGAGCGAAATCGATCAGTTGGTAACAGAAATTGACCGTGTATCCACCACGACCAAGTTCAACGAGACCTATCTGTTGAAAGGTAACAACAAGGGTGATGTTGGCAAGTTGACTTATAGTACTGCAAATGCAGCATTGTCCAGCAAGTTTGCTGCTGTTTCCAGTTCAGGTACTATTGCAGGCATGAGCCTTACAAAGAGTACAGCAACCATTGGCAATACCACTTATGTAGTACAGACCTTCACAGTTAATGGCGGTAGCACATATCAGTTTATTTCCAGTACTTCTCTTAAGACTGGAGCAGGCGCTTCCGTTACCAAGATGAATGTAAGTGAAGTTGTGAAGCAGTTAAATGCTGGTACCGTTCAGGCATTCTCTAATATCGATGACATGACTTCTGCAATCAAGCGTGACTACGGCGATGATATTAAGTCTATTTCTACTTATGTAGAGGGAAGCGTTACCAATCTGAAGATTGAAACATTTGCAGATTTGAATGATGCTATCGATCTGAGCCTGCATGTAGGTGCTGATTCTACCAGCGATAACAAGATTACTCTGAACATCAATCAGATGAGTGCAAGAGGTCTTGGTGTTAACGGTTTGAATGTAGCAGGTCAGACAGGCGACAATGCAACCAGAGCTATTGATACAATTGCTGATGCATTGGCTAAGGTATCCAGCCAGAGAGCTACTCTTGGTGCTGTTCAGAACAGATTAGAGCACACAATCAACAACTTGGATAACATTGTTGAGAATACCACCAGTGCTGAATCCGCTATCCGTGATACGGATATGGCTACTCAGATGGTTACTTACTCTAACAACAATATCCTTGCTCAGGCAGGTCAGGCAATGCTGGCTCAGGCTAACCAGACCAACCAGGGTGTTCTGTCACTGTTAGGCTAATAGCATAGCCAGGTAACCATAATGAATCAAATGAAGAGGGAGATGCTTCGGCATTTCCCTTTTTTTTCATTGCCATGGAAATAGAAATGAGTTATGATAGATATATTGACAGAATCGGGAGGAGTAATCTATGAGTAAGCATATTCTTTTGACCATATCTATATTGATATCGGACAGGCCGGATACGGTGCGTAAATGTTTGGATTCTGTGCAGCCATTGCTGAAGGCGGTTCCGTCGGAGCTGATTTTGACCGATACGGGATGTGGGGAGCAAGTGCGCAGTATTATAGAAGAATATACGGATCACATTATTCGGTTTAAGTGGTGCAATGATTTTTCTAAAGCAAGAAATGTAGGCTTAAAGCAGGCAAAGGGGAAATGGTTTCTATTCCTGGATGATGACGAATGGTTTGAGGATACAACAGAAATTATTGATTTCTTTAATTCCGGAGAATATAAGCAATATGGTATAGGAGGATATTATCAACGGAATTATGGGAACAGAGAGGGAACCATATATTCTGATTTGCTGGTGGGACGTATGACCCGGCTGGAACCGGATGTCAAGTTTGAATACTCCATTCATGAAAGTTTTAACCGTGTGGTGGGGAAAGTGAAGAAATTTAACGTATTTGTACATCATTATGGTTATGTTTATGATACAAAGGAGGCATTGCATGCTCATGCCAGGCGCAATATTGAACCTTTGCTCAAGGAGCTGAAAGCAGCACCAAATGACATGAAGGTTGCCTTGCAGTTGACACAGGAATATAATGTGATTGAAGAATATGAGAAATCCATAGAGGTTTCCAGGGAGGCCATAGAGACTGCAAAGAAAGGTCCCATAAAGAATGATTTTTGTCTGGCTTCATTATATACCAATGTGATTCTGGGATTGATGGATCTATGGCGTTTTCAGGAAGGAATTGCAGTAGGAGAAGAGTATCTGAAAGTGGATACAGTGGATCCCATGGCAAAGTCATTGATAGCAGTCAGAATGACTTCGGCATATATGCGTGATAAAGAGGTTGATAAATGTCTTGCACTGGTACAATATTATTGGAATGTGTATCAGGATTATCTGCGGGATGACGAAAAGTTTATTACATGTATCACCAATATTACCTGTTCTACTTTTGAACCATATAACAGAAGTATTATATTAGGAAATGGTGTGAATGCAGCGGTTCTTATGGGTAAGGTTGACTTGGCCTGGAAATGGTTTCAGGCTATGGAGATAGAAGAACATGTCGTGTACATAGAGCCGGAAATGGTCAAAGCCATTGCAGAGAAGCTGCCGGAAGCAAGTGAAGAGGCACGTGAGCATTATGTGAAGATGTGTAATGTATTCCTGAAGCGGGAAGATATGAAATTCTTTATCACGGATGTAATCATTGCCAGATGCAGGCTGGGAGCAACTTGGGAGGATAAGATACATCTGATGGCGGCTTACAGGGATTGTGTTATGGAACATCCATTCCACAAGATGATTGAGATTGCCGTTGCCATTTGCTGTCAGGAGGCAGGAGAAGAGCATGATCAGACACAGGCGGAGCAGGCAGTGGATTGGTTCTGGGAGCACATGGCCAATTATATGGCATTGATGAAAGATTTTGATTTGATGAAGATGGAAGAACATCTGGGGCTTAATCCGGGAGAAATATTGGAGAAGATTCCGTTTTATCTATGGCAGAAGGAGATGACTGCGTATTTTAGCCAATATTCTAAGGAGGAAGCAGCATGGTGGACGGAGAAGTTTGCTGCTTATTTGACAGAGAATAGTATGGTGATGTTGCTGTGGAAGGCTTATGTGGGTATCTATGATGCGATTGAAGAAGCTGGTTCTGAGAGTGCATCCATGGAGGTCATTCTGTGTAAAATAAGGGAATATGCAGACAGCCGCATTTCTTTATGCGAACAGATTTACAGGCCTGAGATTTTGCAGGACAGGCGGGATGTACTGTCAGAAGAGGATCAGGCAGCATATCGGCTGCTTGCATTGGAAGAGGAGATGAATGCAGGGAATTACATAGATGCTGTAAAGGAAGTGAAAGAACTTCGGGAATTGTTGTCAGGGTTAAATCCTGTGATGAAATGTTACTTGGAATGGCTGAGTGATAAAATGAAGGAACAAGAGCAGGAGACGAAGAAGGCTGCGAATGAATTTCAGATATTGTCAGTAGGTGTAAAGCTGAAAATTCGACAGTTGATGACTGCCGGGAATTATGAGGCAGCGCTGGCAGTGGCACAGCAGTTAAGTAATTTGATGCCGGAAGATGAAGAATTATTACAGCAGATTGAGAAATTACAAGGTATGCTGCAAGAGGGCTGAGCGATATGGAAGGAAATCTCCGGATGCAGGGCGGATTAAGAGGGCTGGAGACTTAGAAGGTTGAAAACGTGGAAGGGATATTGAGAAGATTGGAGACATGGCAGGCATGCTGAGAGGGCTGGAGGCTTGGAAGGTTGAAAACGTGGAAGGGATATTGAGAAGATTGGAGACATGGCAGGCATGC
>CAMWLE010000006.1 GCA_947175015.1 uncultured bacterium | reverse complement strand
ACATCATATTCATCAATCAAAATAACTGGCTTCTTTCCTGTCGCCTGGCAAAGGATTTTGCTTAGGAACTTCAACGAACCAGAATAATCATCATATTCTGCCTCCCCATCTGCAATCTCCTGAAATTTCCGCTTATCTTTTCCGTCTATTCCGCTGCTCTCCAGCACATGTCGATGCCTCTTATATTCTTCCGCAATTTCATTTTTCACCTTGCTGTATGAGGACCGAAAAGCAGGCTGTTTTGCCGATTTCAGCGTCAGATTGATCACCGGAAACATTCCCATCTGCCGTACATATTCTTCTCCTGCTTTGGTAATTTTCAGTCCTTGGAAAAGTTCCCTGCTGCGGGCATTCTGTTCTGCATCCCCGGTATCCTCGAAAAAATACCGGAGCATGCTGAGATTCAGCGTCTTTCCGAAACGTCTGGGACGGGTGAACAGATTCACTTCCCCTTTCAGGTCCAGTAATTCTTTGATCAGCATGGTCTTGTCAATATAACAATATCCTTCTTTTATCATCTTTTCAAAATTGTCCACACCAATCGGCAATGGCTTCTTCATCATCACACCTCCCAACAAAAAGAAATCCCCTTCTATTCTGGTATTCTCATCAAAACATAAAAATATTATATCCTATCCCAGACTATTTCACAATCATTTATTCACAGCAGCAAACATCCCTGAGAATTTATCATTCCCAGGGATGTTGATAGCACACTTCACCTTATCTTCCACATATGCCGTTCTATTTTGTTACAACCATATGTTTTTATTTTTTCGTTCCCTCTTTCCAGGCCGTTGCAATGCTGGCAATGCCCTCCAGCTCCGCCGGAAGAAGTATGGTAGTGGCCTGGCCGTCCGCAACCTTCTCAAATGCCTCCAGACTCTTTATCTTCAGGACTGCCGCATCTGCCCCTGCCTCCTTCAGCATCCGGATACCATCCGCATTGGCCTGCTGCACCTTCAAAATCGCTTCTGCCTCACCTTCCGCTTCGCGAATCATCTTCTCTTTCTGCGCCTCTGCGCGAAGAATTGCCGACTGTTTATCCGCCTCCGCACGAAGAATTGCCGACTCCTTGGCGCCTTCCGCCTCCAAAATCTTCGCCTTCTTCTCACCTTCCGCACGAGTTACCGCCTCACGCCTCTCGCGCTCCGCTTTCATCTGCTTCTCCATGGCATTCTGAATCTCGGAAGGCGGAATAATATTCTTAAGTTCCACACGGTTCACTTTGATGCCCCAGGGATCCGTTGCAATATCCAATGCTGCACGCATCTTGGTATTGATTGTCTCACGACTGGTCAAAGTCTGATCCAATTCCAGATCACCGATAATATTACGGAGCGTAGTAGCAGTCAAATTTTCAATTGCCATCATGGGATTTTCCACCCCGTAAGTAAAGAGCTTGGGATCTGTGATCTGATAAAACACCACCGTGTCAATTCTCATGGTAACATTATCCTTCGTAATCACAGGCTGGGGCGGGAAATCCGCTACCTGCTCCTTTAAATTCACCCTTCTTGCTACCTTGTCAAGAAAAGGGACCCGCACGTGAAATCCTACCGACCATGTTCCCTGATAAGCTCCCAAACGCTCAATGACGTATGCCTGTGCCTGAGGTACTATCTTCAGACAGGAAACAAATACCAACAGTATCACTACAATCAATACAACTACCAGACCACCTAACCATTCCATCTTTTACCTCCTTCTGTACCGTGGTTCTAACAGTACAATGAAATCATATTATGAAGACTCCGTTCCTTCTGTCTGTGAAGTATATGCGGCTTCATTGGTTTGCAGAATATGCGTGCCTTCATTGGCTTGCGACGTATCCACTCCTTCAAGTGCCTGTAAATCACTCGTTGCTTCCAGTGTGCGTGAAGCAGGTTCTGTTTTCGCTGCTGTCTGCCCGGCCTGTATGCTGTCGCCCGGCCTTTGATTCACCTTAACGATCAACTTAACACCATGAATTGCCACTATGGTCACTACGGTTCCCTCCGGTATCCGAAGCTGGTCATCGTAGCTTCTGGCACTCCACTCCTGTCCTCCCACCGTAACCTGCCCTGTCGCCTGGAGATTACAGACCTCACTGGTAACAATTGCCTGACGGCCGACCATACTCTCCACATTTGTCTTAACCCGGTCCTTGTTAAAATATTTCACCGCTATGGGTCTTGTGAAGAACAACAGCAGCAAAGATACCAACAGGAACAAAATCACCTGCAGAAATACCGGCGCATGCAGCAAGGATGCCAAAATCGCCACCAATGCTCCACCAGCAAACCAAATAGTGGTAAGCCCCATGGTGGGGAGTTCTATCACAATACATGCAATCAGCAAAACCAACCAGAAAATCATCATTTCACCCATTCAATCACCCCTCCTTGCTTTTTTCAGGTACAATATCAGTTTACTACAAAAATCACTTTTGGGCAATGTATTTCTACAAAAAAGAGTATCCAAAAAACGGCACTGCGTTTTCGCAATGCCGTTTTTCTGCAATTTCTTAATAGAACACATGATTACCTATCACAAGTCCTTCACGACCATTGTTACGGCGGAAGTGTGTCAGATCTCCTACATTGGATGTTCCAGCCAAAGCCTCCTTTGCAGCTCTGATACAACTCTCATAAATATTTCCGGCCGTATATACCTGATCCAGTTTTCCTGTCATAGCCGGGGTAAACTGACCCGACGCATAAATGACTCCATGGATGGTATTAGGATATGCTGCGCTTCTGACGCGATTCATAACAACCGCACCTACCGCAACCTGTCCTTCATAAATCTCTCCGCCAGCCTCACATTGAATCAATGCAGCCAAAAGCAATGTAGTATCTACATCTGTGGTAAATTCGCCGTATTTTACATGGCGTTTTGCCTCTTCTTCTGCTTTCTCCCGGGCTTTGATCTCATCAACGGTCTCTCCGGCATCTATCTTAAAGTCCAATACCACATATTCTGCGGATACATATCCGTCTTTTCCTTCATAGTCTACACAAATCCAGCCGTCTTCACCCTCACTCAGCACTTCTACCAATTCCCCCTTGGGGAAAACGCCGTAGACATCTGCCTCTGTATTGGGCTCTGACCTGACGCGAAGCGCTTCGGTATTAATGGTAGCAACCATTTTGCCCACACTATTGGCCAACTCCTGAGCCTCCTGATCAAATAACAAATATTCATCGGATGCCCATCCAATAATATTACCTGACTGAATCTTGGTCCAACCGTCTCTTCTCTCAAGTATGGTACCGCCGCAGTCCTTATATAACATTCCCACCTTCTCAGCCGTCTCGTTGGCCTCCGCGCGTACATTCAATGAATTCGTCACATTCGCCATCACAAGTCCGCCTACTTGTGATTCTTCCTTTTGTTCCACAAGTTCCAGATTTAATTGTCTCGCAGTAGCATTCACAATATCTACGGAATTGGCCGAACCCGGATTAAGTACGGCTGCCACACCTCCGCGAAGTTGTTCCAGACTGTCATTCTCACTCGCCTGTACAACCATGCCTGCGCACAAACTAAGGGAAACTGCCATTACTCCCATTGCCAGCGCAGACATTTTTCTGCTCTTTGCCATGTCATTTACCTCCATTCAACAAATTGTAGTCCAATGTAAAATCATTCCGTTTTTTTAAGAAAGATATTACAAAGTTATTAAATTTGTTACAGAGATTATAGCAGATGTTACAGAGATTGTCAAGTTTTCCTTAAAAAGTGTATTAGAGATTATGAAATTCCCCAAAGACCTATGATTGATATATTTTTCACAATCGTGCAAAAGCGTAACTGTTATCACATTGCCATCATATTAATATAAGTATAGAAAAAAAGGAGTAAAATCATCTATGGCGATTGGTTATTTACTTATACAAGCCCGCACAGCTCACGACGCCGTTCCATTAAGCGGTGTTCAAATCCAAATTACAGATCAGCAAGGAAACAGTATCTACGAACTGACTACAGATGAAAGCGGCGAAGCACAAAAAATTCCTCTGGAAACGTTGGATCAAAGTTTTTCCCAAAATCCCTATTTTTCAGGAATCCCTTATACAAGCTATAATGTTCTTGCCAGAAAAAACGGATTCAATTCTGTATATATTTCCGAAATTCCCATTTTTGATGGAGAGACTGCCATTTTGCCGATTACCCTTGTACCAATGCAGGCGTTACAGCAACGTTCCACTCAGACAGAAATTTCTATTGGAAGTCCTGCCGTTGCCATGAATGAACCCCGCAATCAAGAAGGAATTGCGATCATGCCGGCAATGCGCACACGCCCCTTAACCAACTCTTCTACTACTATTTCGGATGTTTCCAGGATAAATCCGAGCGTGACTCCCTCTGTCATGCCAGGTAATTCCGGAATGAATCCGGCGGGGATTTCCTCTGTCATGCCAAATAATTCTGGAATGAATCCGGCGGGAACTTCCGGACAAAATCAGGAAGCGCGTACCGAGAATTCACGCATTCTTCGTCAAGTAGTAATTCCTAATTTAATTACAGTGCATCTTGGCACCCCTAATTCTACGGCCTCAAATGTTCAGGTGTCTTTTCCTGATTATGTCAAAAATGTAGCCAGCAGCGAAATCTATCCAACCTGGCCGGATGCGTCTCTGCGAGCCAACATTTATGCCATTATCACGTTTGCATTAAATCGTATCTTTACTGAATGGTATCGGAGCCGGGGATACCAGTTTGACATTACCAACAGTACCGCCTATGACCAGGCCTATGTTTATGGACGTCCCATCTATGACTCTGTTTCCAGAATTGTAGATGAAATATTTAATCAGTATGTCCGCAGACCAGGACAGGATGCGCCCTATTTTACCTCTTTCTGCAACGGAACTACAGTTACCTGTCAGGGATTGTCTCAGTGGGGCACTGTTTCTCTGGCCAATCAGGGGCTTGATCCACTGCAAATTTTACGCTCCTATTATCCCAGTGATGTAGAAATTGCTGAAACAAACATTGTAACCGGTGCTCTGTCTTCATACCCGGGTACACCGCTCCGAGTAGGCAGCACCGGCCTTGATGTACAGACCATCCAAACCTATCTGAACAGAATCCGGCGCAACTACCCTGCAATTCCTGCCATTACTGATGAAACCGGTGTTTTTCAGGACAGCACAAAAGCGGCAGTAACCAAATTTCAGAGTATTTTTAACCTTACCCCTGACGGCATCGTAGGCAAGGCAACCTGGTATAAAATATCAAGTATCTATGCCGGCATTACCAGATTGGCAGAATTGGACAGCGAAGGTACTTCTCTCGGCATAGGCACCGTTCCGCCCTCTTCCGTACTGCGTCAAGGCTCCCAGAGCCAGGATGTCATTACCTTGCAGTACCTTCTGGATGTCATCTCCGAATATTACCCCGGCATTCCTGCTCCGGTACAAGACGGCGTCTTCGGAAGCGGAACCCGGCAATCAGTCATCGCTTTCCAACAGCTCATGGGACTGACAGGTGACGGTATCGTAGGCCCCCTTACCTGGGATTCCTTATATAGAACCTATCAGGGCATCCAGCAGAACTTCCCCAACTCCGGCTCTGGTTCCGGCACTCCTCCCAACACCAATGCCGGTGTGATAGAATATACCGTGAAAGCCGGTGACAGTTTATGGCTGATTTCCAGAAGATACGGCACTACGGTAGACGAGTTGAAACGCCTGAACGGACTTACAAGCGACCTGCTGAATATTGGTCAGGTGCTGAAAATACCTGTCAGCCAGAGCACATCTTATATAGAATATACCGTCAGGCCCGGAGACAGCCTCTGGACCATTTCCAGAAGATATGGCACCACAGTGGACGCCATTATGAAACTGAACGGACTCACAAGCGACGTTCTGGGCATTGGGCAGATATTACGAATTCCCATATAAAAAGCCGTTACTGCTTTATGGCATTACAAATCTGTATGAACATCCGTATAAAAAGCACAGGCGAACCTATCCGCCTGTGCTTTTTCACTACACTTTTCACTTCGTTCCGCCTTTCCCACCCATGTATACCTTAATAACTATAGCAAATATCACATTTTTATGATAAACTATGTTTTAGATCAAGAATTTAGAAATAATCAATCTTGCAGCATGAAAGGCTTAGAATCATGTATGGCGCTATATTTGGAGATATCATAGGTTCCACTTATGAATTACACAATGTAAAAACAGAGCAATTTGAACTGTTTCCTACCGGAAGTACCTACACGGATGATACCGTAATGTCAATCGCCGTAGCCGATAAACTTCTGCATGAACAGTATTCTCGCATCAATGATAGAAAAAGTTACGCTTTTTGGTATCAGCAGTATTACAGACGTTACCCAAACGCAGGTTATGGACAGATGTTTTCCGCATGGGCAGCTTCGGGAGAACTGCATATTCAGCGCAGCTTTGGAAACGGCGCCGCCATGCGGGTCAGTTCTATTGGTTATGCCTTTGAATCCCTGCGGGAAGTACTGCTGGAAACCAAAAAAAGCTGTTACTACACCCACCATCATCCGGAAGCCATCTTGGGTGCACAGGCTGTAGCCGCCGCGGTTTTTCTGGCAAGAAAGGATTGTGACAAGGAGGAGATCCGCCACTGGCTGACCAGGAAACTCCATTATAAATGCAGTCCCCCCTTAGAGGAACTGCGTCATAACTATGTATTTGACAGCCGGGCATCTTATTCCGTTCCTCCTGCATTACAGGCATTTTTCCAGTCGAATTCTTATGAAGATGCCATACGGAAAGCCATCTCCATCGGAGGTGACAGCGATACGATTGCATGTATGGCCGGCGGCATCGCACATGCTTTTTACAAAAAGATACCCGCAGACATCTATCAATCCGGAATGTCACTTCTGGACAGCGGACTGAAAGGTACCCTGCGGAGATTTGAAGAAAAATATCGGGTGCCTACATAATTCCCGCCAATGCTCCTCTGCCCTTTAACATGAGAAGAAATATAAACATACACACAAGTTCTGATTGTGAATATTACATGAATCGACATGTACTATTCCACCCCGGCCAAATGGACAGGTACACTATTTATCAGAAATAAACTTACGTGCCTGCATATATTCTGCCTTTACTTTATCAATGGTCTTACCGCCAATACCAAAATTCTTATCCGGCAATTCTTTGATGGTAATACTGAAAAATTCCTGTGGTACCTCCATAATTTCGGAAGCCACATCCGTCAGCTTCTTGATAAGCCTTTCTTTTTGCGCATCGGACAGCGCACCGCTTTCTACTGTAATATACGGCATCTTTTTCTCCTTTCCCATTCAGTAGTTTCTACAAATTCTGAATGAAACGTTTATTTATTATAATCCTTCGGCACAAGCCGGGGATGACCTGAGCGCCATCCCCGGAAGTCCTGCCAAAGTTCTACGAAAAACGTTCTTTTTCTTCCTGGCAGATTGCCTGGACATCCATCCCCGGCGCCAGAGAATCTACGATTTCCTGCATTTCTTCTTTTGTCTTTACATCCTTACAGCGAAGGATAATCTGTTCCTTCTCCGCCTCCGTCAATGCCGCGTAACCCTGCATGGCAGGCTCAGACTGCGCCAGCGCCATTCCGAACCCCAGGGGCAGATCCGGAAAACCAATTCCTGTTCCCAAATACGAACTGCCAACATTATAATCCATTGCACACACTCCTCCTTGATCCTTTTCCGCCGTCAAGCCGCCCGTAAAATATTTTTCATCCCTATCTATTCCTTTCCAATCCATTCACCGGAAGGACAATATAGGGATGAATCTGCTGATTCCCACAAAACAGCTTACGGCCACGTACAAATCAATACAAATTCCAATCAATTCATCTTGAACCGGTACTGAGGCTATTCTCTCATACCGTAATATAGTGTGTGCAATTTTTACGCCCCTATCCATCCGCAATTGGCATCACAGTTCGCAAAGGTCATCCAATATCCGGTTCCCCTTTCAAGCTGATGGTATCCGCTGCATTTCCCTCTGTCTCAAACAATATAATTTCGTTTTCCCCTTTTTTCAGAAGCGGCCCAGGTATGTACAGGCGTTTCTGAGGACCGATTTCCCAAAATCTTCCTATGTTGAAACCATTTACAAAAGCCACACCCTTGCCCCAGCCTTCAAAATCAAGGAACGTATCTCCCACTTCCTCCGCCGTAAAGGTGAACCGATAAAAAGCCGGCCCCTGTATGACATCCTTCTCCTGATATTTTACATCCCCACCCTTTTTGTCCGCACCTGAGAAATCCACCATGCCGATATTGTCCAAAGGCAAAGGATATTGTTCCCAATGATTGTGCATATGTCCGTTAATCTGCACACACTGATCTATCCCCTTTCGCTGCTGTTCCAGCCTTGGTCCGAAATTAACACGTCCCATATTCTCCACCAGAATATCCAACTTTGCATTCTTAGGGACAGACATCTCCAACTTCGTTTCCTCCAGCAGTTCTCTGTCATACAATGTCAACACCGGCTGGTCTTCCACCAGTATATTCACCCGGTCGTTGGCGCCCCAAAGCCGTATCTTATCCAAACGTTCCTCCGTATGCAGTGTGGTACGATACAATATATAACCATAATTCTGTCCCAGCCGCTCCATGGATTTGGGATAAACACTGACGACAGGCTGACTAATCTTGTCCAAAGTATCATTCAGAGAAACCTTCTGCCTCACTTTCAGAATCCCATAATCCTTTCTGACAATCTTGGTGGAAAATTGTACCTTGGGCAGCTTGACATACTTACCAATCACCTCCTGATATCTGCGGTATTTCTCCGTAATCTGTCCATCCTCCGTAAGCACACCGTCATAATCATAGGATGTCACATCCGGCGTCAGCGCATCATAATAGTTGGAGCCGTTCATAAACCCGAAATTTGTGCCACCCTCAAACATATAGATGTTCACATGTCCTAATTCCAGCATCTTATCCAAATCTCTGACGCTCTCTTCCAGATTTCCCCGCATATGACCGCCATTTCCCCAATGATCAAACCATCCCACCCAGAATTCCGTACACATCAACGGTCCGCCGTCAGTATAAGATTTCAATACCGCAAAACGTTCCTCCGTCTTAGAGCCGAAATTACCAGTGGGCAACGCTCCCGGCACCTTCCCTGCATTGAAGCTTTCCGCATAGGGACCGTCGGAAGTCACCAGCGGAACCTCCACACCATTTTCAATCATATACCTTTTCACGGTTTCCAGATAATCTTTATCATTGGCATAATAGCCGTATTCATTTTCTACCTGCATCAATATCACAGGCCCGCCTCTGGTAATCTGCCATGGGGTAATCCTGGGCAGAAGCACTTTGTAGTACTCCTCCACATGGCGCAGAAAAGGCGGATAACTGATGCGCAGCCTCATGCCGTCCTCCTTTAACAACCATGCCGGCAACCCGCCGAATTCCCATTCCGCGCAGATATAAGGTGAGGGACGAATGATAACATATAATCCCAATTCCCCGGCCTGCTGAATAAATTTCTCCACATCCAGAATCCCCTCAAAATGAAATTCCCCTTTCCTGGGTTCGTGGAGATTCCAGGGAATATAGGTTTCCACCGTATTACATCCCATTGCCTTCAGTTTTTCCAGACGATCCTGCCAATATGCAGGAACTGTCCTGAAATAATGAAATGCCCCCGATATAACCTTTACAGGCTCCCCATCCAGATAAAAAGTATCCCTGATTTCAAAACGTTTCATTTCCTTACCCTTTCCTCAGATCATTCCATTTTCAGAACCAAACAATCTTAACATTCCACCAAAAAGGAACAATATCACAAATTTGCCTCAGAATCTATCCTAACACGCAGCAGCATCACTTTACCTCAAGTCCATATCCCGGCAATCTTTTGATTTGCTTCCTCTATGCTGGCATATCCGTACATTTTCACACTGTTTTCCATAATAGCATAAGTCAGGTTCTTTCCGCTGCGGGCATACTCCACCACATACCTGCCATACAATTCCAGCATTTTGTCAGAATAAGTGCCAAGCTCACCTCTCAGGTAAGTCTCATAAGAAGTGTCAAACGCATGATCTTCCCAAGTGTGAATGCTTCTGGCATTGTCCGCCAATGCCGGAAAGCTTCCGGCAAATTCTTCCATCCACCCCACCTGCAATCCCACAATCTGCTCAATGATTGCCTTTTTCTCCGGAGACAATGCCGGAAAATGAGACTTGATTTTCTCATATTCTTCCGGCGCCGTACTCTCCATCATACGTCCATATTTTTCCTCAATCAGATTATGCCCCTTGTGATATTCTCTCCGGAAATCATAGAGATACTGCATCAACATCCCCCTGTCCCAGGTCAAATATTGACTCTTGCGCATAATAGAGAATGTAGGCCAATCATTCTGGCAACTGGCTCTGCCGCCCTCATTCTGCACCTTGTCAAAAGCTTCAAATTCAAGTTTTGCAATCTCATCCACCAGGGTATCATTATCCTTCCCGGCCAGGGATGCCTTATATATCAATTCCTCCGTATGGGCATCCAGATAGCTGTCCGTATCACTGATACAGCCTTCCTGATATAGCTCCATAGCGAAAAAAGCGCCAAGCTGCTCTATATCTTCAACAGCCGCATCTCCTACACTCCCGGCGCTCTGGACATCTCCGGTGTTCTTAGACAGGCACTTTGCTATCCGCCCCAGCAGCACCGCCACTTCCCTGCCCTCTTCAGATTCCCCCAGACTCCGGTACAGCCACTTATCATGAGGCGGATATTTGCCCTCTATATAATGCTGCAGCTTCATTGCTTCCTTGATACCGTCCCACACCATCATATGCGCCGTCAGCTCATCTCCCCGCTGCAGCATTCTTGGGTAATTGTACTGTGCCGTCTGCGCAAACCCGGCCATACATTCCGCAAGTTTCAGATAACGGATTTCCTCCGGATAACCCTGCCGTAATTTTTGCCGGAATGAAGTAAAGACACCTTCTTTATCCCGAAACACCTCACCGTTAATCGCCGCTGCCAATGAAGCATCACTGACCTGCCTCCAATCAATCTGTTCATAACAAGCCGCACCTGTCAGCTCCCGGAAAAAGTCGGAAATCCGTATCACGCCCCGCCGATTGCGTCCGTTCACATGGGGCGCACGTTGATATCCCCTGAATTCACTCGGAAGACCCTCATATGCCTGCTGCAATGCCTCCCCTATCTCCGCATACGTCATGTCCGTAACCCACATACAAAAATCAGGTCCCCAATCATGATCTCTGGAAGCTTCATCATCATATCCGAAGCAATCAGAGCCCCGTCCGGCCAATCCCACCGCAATTCTGTCTGCATATGCCGGAAATTTATCCTGTATCATCTGTCTGCCATATGCCTCATAATACTCCCTTGCAAGCGCAATCCCCACACCCACATTGTTACCATACTGCTTCTTTTTCCCTTCTCCTCCGGAACCTGTCACATCCATGCCAGCCTTTTTCCCGTCTCCTTCTCCGGAACCGATTCTGTCCATGCTTCCTGTTTCCCGATGTCCACTCTCAAGCACAGTGTCTCCCTCTTCCTGTCCCGCAACTGCCAGTGCCTTTTCACAACTCTCCACATACGCCTGCAGCCTGCGGTAATATTCATTCTTCCCCAGACTTTTCTCCACCGCTTCCGCCGCCTGACAATAGTACTGTAATGCCTTCTCAAATGATTTCTCCTGATAATAATATGCACCCAAAGTCGCAAGGGCCGCCCCATAATGGCTGTCTGCCACATTTGCTTCCCGAAATACTTCCGTCGACTTCACCGCATATTCGTAAGCCGCCTGAACCTCTCCCAACTGCATACAGGTACTTGCCAGATTGGCATAAGTAACACCTATTTCATAAAGCGACCCTTTTTTCTCCACAATGGCCAAGGCCCCTGTGAGCATTTCCTTTGCCTTACCAAAATCCCCCATCTCCTGATACAGCAGACTCATATTATTTTTCAATCCTGCCACAAACATATCATCCGGTTCCAACTGCCTGCCATAAATCTCCTGTACCTGCAGGTAATAGTGCATGGACTCCTGCAGATTGCCACAGACGCGGCAGGCATTCGCCACATTAAGCAGCGTGGTCGCATAGGGAATCGTCCCTTCCAATCCCATACGCTTTGCCTGGGCTATGGCCTGGGAAGCCATTTTCATTGCATTCTCCTTCTGACTTGTCTCCCGGTAATAACCGAGAAGCTCATTCAGCAGATGTAACAGACTGGCATCGTCCTGTTCCTGAATCGCCTGTCCAATAGACTGCTGCATGAGCTTCTCCGCTTCTTCTCCCCTATTTTCCTCAAAAAACGCATCTACCTGCGCCAACACACGATTAATATCCATTTTGTCTCCTTCCCAGCCTGCCTGAAATGCTCACTGTCTGCCTCTATGCGTGTCTTTTGCGCCAACCGGCAATTACTGCTGCGCAACACCGCTAATCCAGTTAAAAACTGCTGTGCTCATGTGATATGTATACCCTCATTGCACAGCAGCTTCAGTCAACGTCACCTTTTACAAACTGCTGCAAATATTCTCTGCTCTTCCTGATTTTCTCCATTCCACGCACCTCTAACAGTACGCTCCTGTCCCAAAGTTGATATTGATCCATCAGACGGAAAATATGATCCCAGGCAATACTTCCGCATCCCAATGCCAAATGCTCATCGTGTTTACCATGATTGTCATTGATATGAAAATGACGAATATATGGCGCCAGCGCTTCAAACCACGGCATGGGTTCCTCCGTTGTCAGCATCACATGTCCAACATCAAGACAGATGCCAAAGCGCTCCTCTCCTTTCAGTTCCACTGCCAGCTCTGCCAATTCCAACGGTGACGCATCGAACATATTCTCACAATAAATCTCCATCCCCTCGTCCTGGCTGAGTAACATTCTTATGGTGTCTGCCATAGATGCCAGCCAGTTGGCGCGATATTTTTTATCTTCCACCAATCCCGGCATCAATCCTGTATGGAAGATGACTGCCCTGCAGCCCAGCCTTCCGGCAATCTCCATGGACTGCTGCATACGATAAATGCTATGTCTGCGGATACCGCTGTCCCAGCTAAAAGGAACAATGTCAAAAAACGCACCATGAAGGGTATCCCATCCCTTCTCTCTGTGAAGCCCTTGGTATAATGCAATTCGCTTCTCTAATTCTCCTGCATCATCCAGCAAATCAGGTACATAAAAATCATTATATTCAAACCCAAGAGCATATTGTCCGGCAAATTCCTCATAGACTTCAATCTCTTCGGGATTCGGAATAATCTCTATCAATCCAGGATGCTCCATCATTATTACACCTTTCTGCCCGCCTTAGTGCTATGTCAGCGCACTTTGAGCGCTTATCATTTCCTTACATCCCTGGTTCATAGTACTGAACAAGTGAATGTCATCCCCTTTTTCCGCCAAAGCCTCTCGAAATAACCCCAACACTTCCTTATCAATCTTCCCATGCTCCGCCATGTCAGACAGCACAGACAACGCCTTCTGCTCCTCCATGGATTTCTTGTAAGGCCTGTCCGAACTGGTCAGCGCTTCAAATACATCCACAATCACCAGAATTCGTGCTTCAAAAGAGATTTCATCCCCCTTTAACCCCCTTGGATACCCGCTTCCGTCCAGATACTCATGGTGCGCACCGGCCCACTCAATAATATGAGGATATCTCTGCCTGAAATTCATTTTGCGCAAATACTTCTCAGTATATTCCACATGTGAACAAATTACCTGCCGCTCCGCTTTTGTCAAATTCCCATTCTTCACAGTCAGGCATTCCGTCTCATCCAATGTCAGGTAGCCAATCTTATTGCCGTTGGAATCCGTATACTTCCCGGAAGCCAGCTCATTTATGTACGCCAGATCCTCATCTGTCAGGTTGGGTTTTCTGTTTATCTCCTCCACCCTTGCCTTGGCATCCACAAACCAATTCTTCACTTCCCTCCATCTGTCCCTGCTGATCCTGCCCTCCAGATAATCAATGTGGTACAGTGCTGTCAAATGCTCAAAACGCTCCAATACCAACGGCAGTTTTCCCCCCAAACGGGTGGTCTTGTCTATAATCTCATTTGGAATGACCAGTTTCCCAATATCATGCATCAAAGCCGCCATCAGGAGTTCATCCCTCTCTGCTGCTGCGAAATAATGAGCACATTGTCCTTCCTCGTGCCGCCGGTTGATATAATCCACCAGCTTTTTCACATATAAGTATACATTTCTGGAGTGATAATAATTATAAGGAATACGGGTGTCAATGGCATCCGTGAACACTTGTGTAATGGAAATCATCAACTGTTCAATCTCCTGCATATAACGCATATTGGAGACCGCCACCGCTGCCTGGGAACCAAGAGATTCCAGAACCTTCTCATATTCCTTCCGGAAAGGCACTACTTCCCCTGCCTCATTTTGCGCATTGATTAGCTGCACCACACCTACCAGCTTCCCCTCATGATTCACCATGGGGAATACCAGAATAGATTTCGTGCGATAACCGGTTAATTTATCATACTCTCTGGGACCGCTGAAATCAAATTCCCCACAGCCATAGGCATCCTCAATATTTAAAAGCTTCCGATGAATTGCCGCACATGCACAGACATTTTTCTCCCGCATGGCTACGGGCGGATATTGTTCGCCGCCTGTTCCCTTACGGTTGACCCCCAGCGAGATGTTTTTTGTAATGCAAAATCTCAACTGACCGTCCTCATAGAGATAAAGCGTGCCGCCATCACTTTTCGTCAAATCCATGGCGCAATCCACAATCTTCGCCAACAGCTCATCATAATTCCTTTCTGCGGCCAACAGAATTCCTATTTCCAATATTTTATCTGTCTGCATCTGCTCCATCCGTAACCTCCAATGAAAAGACGTTTACTCGATCCGCTCTTCCCTTTAAATCCCTGGCTCCCAGAAATTCCGCGCGAAAATCCTGTTTCACATGCTCATACATTTCCTCGCTCAAAAGCACCTGGCCCGCCCGGGCAATGCTTTCCAACCGTTCTGCCACATTTACGGTATCTCCAATGGCAGTATAATCCATCCGGTATTCACAGCCAATATTCCCCACAACCGCTCTGCCGCAATGGATTCCCACACCACAGGCAATCTCCACACCGAAATCCCGTTTTAAATCCTCATTCATGCTCCTTACGGCATCCACAATATCAATCCCTGTGCGAACAGCCTTCTGCCAATATTCCTGTACATCCAGAGGTGCATTATACACTGCCATCACTGCGTCACCAATAAACTTATCCAGCGTTCCCTCGTTTCTGAAAATCGCCTCTGTGACCTGTCCCAGATATCGATTCAATATTCCCACGACTTCTCCCGGTGACAGCCTCTCCGACAAGGCCGTGAATCCTCTGATATCCACAAAAAGTACAGCAATCTCTCTATCCCTGCCCCCAAGCTCAATCTGGTAATTTTTGCTCTTTCCCAACTCATCCACCACCTGGGGCGCCATATAAGTACGAAATACACTCAATATCTTCCTTTTCCGAAGCCGCTCTGTCAGATATCCCATCACCACCCTGGCCAATGCCGCTATAACCACACCCAAAAGCGGCACCACACATTTCCAATAAATACCATATCCATACAATAGTTTTGCCCCGAACAGGATGATAATAACAAGCCCGCAGCCACCTGCCATTCCCGCGAAAAAAGACTTGCGAAAAGCAAAAAATACATATCCTCCTACAAGCACTGCGCCAAGCAGTCCGGCACACCAGACAGGCAATTCCCAATATGTCCTGCCGTCCAGAAGTGCATTAATATGGTTGGCCTGCACCTCCACTCCGTTCATAACAGCACTTCTTGCAATGGGCACCATATACTGATCCATCATGGCTGCTGCATAGGCGCCTACAAGCACGATACTATCCTGAAATACCCTCATGTCACATCGGCCTTCCACAATGTCCACATAAGAATATACTTCATACATTCCCGGTTCCGCCGTATAATCAAATCCGTAAATGCCTTGCCCATTCGTCTCCGGGGCCTGTGGTTCCTGCCCCATAGCTGCCATATAGCAACGATACGTTTCATAGGCAAAATGATAGCAGACTTCGCCATTCCACTCCACAGACAGCATGGCCCGGCGTGCGTAATTATCCGAATCCTGCATGGCATTCGTGAAACCATCATAGCTCACTGCCGCCAATGCCTCATACGGCTTCTCCACCTGTTCCAAGTACATGGTATTCATCCACAGACTGCCATCCGGTTGCCGCTCTAATTTCGTCGTATATTGAACATAAGAAGCCATCACCAGCCTGTCCTGCTTCGCTGCCGCTTTCACCAGAGCACTGTCCCCTTCTTCGTCCCTCTCACCAAAATAATTGATATCAAAAGCAATGACCGCAGGCGGATGCTCCTGATCAAAAGCATTCAGCAAATCTGCGGCCTGCTGCCTGCTCCATCCGGAAAACGGCCCCATTTCCTGAAGAGACGCATCATCAATCCCAATGATCTTGATACAGTTATTCACTGGTTTCTCATGGACAAATATTCTGTCTCCCAGCCAATATTCCATCCGCTCAAAGGGTGACGCAAATGCAAACAATGCTGCCAATACTGCTGACAGCACTGCCGGAAGCATTTCTGCCACCTTTTGCCCTACTACCTTTCGTTTCATTCGTCACCTTGCTTTTCCCAAACCGCCTGAAATCTTGTCAACAGGCTTCCTTCCTGGCTGATATTCTTCCATCCGCTTAGGACATATCCCTCTCTCACAGGTTCCGTAAATCCCAAATTTTCTGACGATTCATAACCTGCGGAACCCATCATAACGCTGTTACAGATATAAAAATCTGTCTCCGGCGCCTCGTAGATAACAGGATAGTATTTCCGGCCTTCGCCGTCCAGCCAAATGGGATATAATGTCACATCTTTTTGGACAGTATCCTTATCAAAATCCCACTCTCCATTCTCTTCCGTACACCAACCTACACATGTAAAGTCCGCTTTCCCGGGTTCGCTTCCCAAAGGTGTGGACAATATATTGGGCGGCCAGTCCTTCTCCAATTTCTCCCCTTCGGTTACATCCAATGTACCATAAGAGTACACCGCTATCTCTCTGATATCCGAATAAACAGTTCCGTCCCTGTCATAACTCAACGCAACATATGGCAGACAATAAGTTACTGTTCGTTTCTGTTTTTCGTCCGGTGAAAAAGGTGGCGCAGGCTCCGGACTCGGTTCTTCTGTAGGTTCCGGTTTCAAACCTGGTTCCTCTGTGGGCTGCGGTTCCAAACCTGGTTCTTCTGTAGGCCCCGGTTTCAAATCCGGTTCCTCTGTAGGCTGTGGTTTCAAACCTGGTTCCTCTGTGGGCTGCGGTTCCAAACCTGGTTCTTCTGTAGGCTCCGGTTCCAAACCCGGCTCCTCTGTAGGTTCCGGTTCCAAATCCGGTTCTTCTGTGGGTTGCGGCTCCAAACCCGGTTCCTCTGTCGCATCAGGCCCCAAATCCGGTTCCTGCGTGGGTTCTGCGTTCAACGCAGGCCCCCTGGTCTGTGTCGGCTCTAAGTTCACTGTATCTTCTGAATCTGTGTCTTCCTTCCACTCCCAATCATTAGAGTCCTTCGGCTCCGTGGTATTCATCGCAGGAACCGGTGTAGCTGATGCTCTCGGTGCTACGGCCGACACTGTTCCGGGTTCCGCTGTCACGCCTGCCTCCGGTATATGCTCTGCCTCCGGAGTAGAAACAGCCTCAGGCACTATTGAAAGTTCCGGTACCGGTGTCTTAAGATCCACTTCGGGTATCTGCACCATTCCTAAATAAATCTCTCGTCCCTCCGCTTCTATCTGCCGTAGACGCCAAAGCATCTGTTCATCCATCTGCTCTTCTGTAATGATTTCTCTCTCTATCAAAAATTCGGGAGCCTCATCATCCGTAAATTCCGTATATTCTCCCGCCTCATATAATGCCGATTCCTTCCCGGCCAGTGCAACTGCTACCTTGCCATCATAGACAAGAACCGCTATTTCACCTTTGCCGTCATCTTCCGTTCTCCGTACTTCAAAAACAGTTCCCCTTACAGACATGGTGGCATTGGGTGTCACAATATCAAACGCAGCATCCTCTCCCAACGGATTACGAATATCACTTAACACACTGCCTGCCGCCAAATGAATGGAAGTTCTGCCGGCGGACTCGCTTCCTTCGGCAATTACCTCCATAGCACCACTTTCTCCCAACATCACATATTTATCCGCATCCAAACGCAGTACAATATATGCTCCTTCTCCCGTGGATACACGATCCCCTGACATCAGATTCATATTCACCGCCGCTGCCAGACTACCTATGCTCTCCCTCTCAATGGTCACTGTGCCTTCCAGTTCCACGATCCTGATAGAACGATAGGATTCTGCACTACGCCCCCTCTGCAACATCAAAAAACATATGGCCAACACTACAATGACCACACTCAATGTTACTGCGATTATCTTATGACGTCCCATTTCTACCTTCATGTCACACCCCCTTTACCTTATCACTTTTATCATATCCTTACAGGAAATATTTGTCAATCACCCGTCAGCAAAAATCTGATTGCCGTGGCCCCTTCCTGCACATCAACCTGATGCAGCCCCGTCAGCCCCAGCATATCTATCACTTCTGTATACACCTCTTCTACTTCCATATCCTTTTGAATGGCCACCATGACATAGTCACCCTTCTGATATTCATAGTCTTCCGCCAAAATGCTTATCTCAGAAACATATACCAGCCCCACATTTCTGCATTGTGCCAGAATCGTACTGTCAATGGCACTTTGGTTCCAATCGCCATCCGATAACACGTAGACACAATCCGTATTCTCCGGCACCTTTACCAATTCCTGTTCCCCATGATACAAGCCGGCGGGTTCCCTCAGATAACAGTTATTCAAAGCAAATAGCAACACACCTGACAGCAAAAGAACCCGATTCGCCCATTTCTCCGTAATACTTCCGCTCTCCCTCAACTCTCGAAGCACAAACGCAATGGACACCACCACAAACAAAATCCAGAAGGGAAAGGTACACATAACATACCTTTCTACCAACATAGGAACGATCTGTGCTACCACAACAACGTAAAACACAATCGGAACTGTGACCAGCATCCCCTTACCAAAGGGTAGTGAACTGCCCTTTTTTCTTACCTTCTTCCATATCACAATTCCCGCTGCCGCACACAGACATAATACAAGAATCCACCATTGCCCGCCATAAACCTGTGCCATAATCTGTTGAAACATCAACTTGATTTTAATGTAATAGAATTCACCTTCCCGTATCACATCCAAAGCCTGTGTTCCCTGATATCCCTTGAACACATGCCTGATGGCATAAGGCCAGATACACAGTCCTGCGGCTGCGGAGCCCGCCAATGTCAGCAGATAACTTATTGTTTCCCTCCACTTTTTCCGCACCAGCATCCATATGGTAAAAACCATAGCAATCCCTATGGCATATAAGACAAAATAATAATGCGTCAAAAATCCACACAAAACTGCCAGAATCAGATACCGCCGATTCTTTCCCTTACACCGGAAATCCTCCCCAGCTATTTTCAAATGTACATAACAAACAATAACCACCATCAAAGTCAGCAACGCATACATCCGGAGCCAGACCGCAGTATTCATAAAACCACAGGATAATCCATACCCCCCTGCCGCAGCCAGTGCCGCCGTCTCTCCTCCAAGGTACTCCTTCACCATCTTATAAAGCATCATGGTCGTAAGAAGCAGCACCACAATATTGATAGATAAAGCAAACCACTTTGAGAAAATCCCTTGAAACACGGAACAAATGGTATGCAAGATGATATAATACAGGGGCGGGTGCACATCACCTCTTTGATTATAATAAACAGACGCATAATTAAACGTATTGCTTTCACTGACTGCAATATAATCCTGATATGCCTGCCCTGAAACCCATGTGGTCGTCCTGGTGTCCGAACTGTTTGCCTGCGCGATCACATAATCCTCATAGATAACACTTTCCCTGAACTGAAAGTCACATTCTTTTAAGATCTGAAAATCCTTGACCAGATTGCGGAACAAATCACCCAGAGATTCTCCCGCACCATACTCCAGCATCCAGTCCTTTACCCCATATTCAATTTCTCCAAAATGCATAAAGGGAAGATATTCGCTGTTTGCCAGGCCGTAGGAGTAGATTTCGTCCACATGATATCCCACCTTCCGGCTTCCGTAAAATACCATGGTAATCAATGAAAGCAATAATATGACTGCCAATTTCCAGGAAAACTTCCCTATTTTGGGAATCCCTTCACTACCTCTTCTTTTCATCACCATCCACATATACATCCTCCTACTTCCGGTTCATGGCCGTCCCTCTCAGTACCACAACACGGCAGATTCATTTCTTCCACATACCTATTATCGTATATTTTTTTTTGTTAATTCCTCTATATAACTACAGATACCATATACTCTTCCATGTAAATATAGCACGCCGCTTAAATACTTTCAAGGGATTCATCATAAAAACAAGATACCGGCATCCGCACATAACTCACAATGATTGTGAACATACAAAACAAATGCCAGTCACGAAAAGGTGAATCGTGGAGACAATACCAGCCATTTACCACTACATTATTATGTCAAAAAATACATATGGTGTAACGCTGTGCCTCTCCATATTTAGCACGCATTTTAACCTGTTTTTGCATGTTGAAGGCGATTGACTTTTTTTGTGCATAATATTATAATGTTTATCACATTGTATACAATCCTGTACATGGGCGGCAAATCACCAGCGTAACCACCGCTGCTTCCTATTCCATGAACACAATTCACCATAATAGCATGGTCGCACAATCATGATATTTTATGACACATATGAGGAGCGAAGCGCACACATGAAAAAGTTTTTTCAGGAAAAAACATTCTGCTATATTTTTAATACACTCAGCATTCCTGTGTTCTTTTTACTCTTTTATTACTGCCTTGGCATCACCGGGGAAAACAGGGCAGGTATGGATGAATTTATCTATTTTAAGACTGATTCCATTTTATTTAATGTTTTTTTGATTAGTTTTTCACTGTTTTGCCTCTATTTCGTCGGCAGACTTTCCAACAAACTGAAAACCATGCAATCCCGAAATCTTTTGCTCGGATGCACCTGTCTGTTATCTGCCGTCATAGGATATTATTGGCTCTTTGCCAGCAAGACAAGTCCCCAAGCCGACCAAATGTATCTGTGCCAATATGCCAGCGCCTTCAATCACGGAGATTTTACCGCACTGGAACGAGGCGGCTATATCGCCAGATATCCGCAGCAACTTGGTATGATCACTTTGTTGAGAGGCATCTTTATCATATTTGGCGATATGAATTATCTTCCCTTTCAATGTCTGGTTGCCGCCTGCGTCCCACTGCTTGTACTATCAGGCGGGCAAATCGTCAGATACCTTTCAGATAATAACGCTCAGGCAGAAGTTTATTATTTGTTGTTCATCCTTTGCTGCTTTCCCATGTATGCCTACATTCCTTTTGTATATGGGGATCTGCTCTCAACCATTTTATGCCTGTTTGGTACATGGATGTATCTATCCTGTATCAGGCAGTTCTCCTTGGCACGCCTTGTACTATGCGGATGCTCCATAGGGATCGCTGTTTTGCTAAGGCAAAATTGCCTCATCTTTGTCATTGCGTTGACAATTGTAATGCTGATTAAATTGCTGTTTCATCATACACGGAAGCATTTGATTATGATCATTGCACTGTTAGCAGGATGCGGAATCATGCAGTTTGCCGTATGGGGATTATATCATGACGTAAGAAGCCAAGACGCTTCCGCCATCCCTTCCCTGCTCTATATCACCATGGGACTAAACGATGATTACCAGCGGGCAGGCTGGCATAATCAATATGAATATGACACATTCGACGCATTTGACGACAATGTAGCACTGGCAAAGGAAAAAGGATATGAAGATTTGAAAATGTATCTCAACATCTATCGAGATGATCCGGATTACATGATAGATTTCTTTGTGCGGAAAATGAATTCACAGTGGAACGCACCAATGTATCAGAGTTTGGCCGCAAACAATCTTGTGACCGGGGCCCAATGGCCATTGGCAAAAGAAATCTACAGTTACGGGAAACTGACAAAAATAGTGGAATCAGGTATGAAGATATTTCAGATGCTTTTATATGGCAGTATCCTTTTCCTGCTTATCCTACGCAGAAAAGAATATGTTCACATAGAAAAATACCTGCTGTTGATTGCCGTTTTTGGAGGCTTTCTGTTTTCTCTCATGTGGGAGGCCAAAACCCGGTATGTATTGCCATTCCTCTTTTTACAGATACCTTATATGGCCATGGGCATAAACGAAATCATCGTTACGATTCGCAGACACCGCAAATAGTAACGACGATTCCTCCAATTTATCTGTTAATCATGTTATCTTCAGGGAAAAATCGCTTCTATTCAGGGAGAAATTGGGGTTATAATAAGGATCTCCATCCTCCAGAGCCTTCTTCCACTTTTTGCGGAACCGCTCTGATTCCCGGTTATAACGCTCCGCTTTCTCCCCGGTATCATCCAATCCTCTGGAAACAGACTCATAGTGGAACAGTTCCGCAAAAGGCGTAAATACATTGAGCAGCCCTCGCTCACGCAATTTCAGACATAGATCCACATCATTGAGTGAAACGGCAAAGCTCTCGTCCAGTCCGCCCACTTCCTGATAAATGCTCTTTTTAACCATCAGACAGGCGCCTGTCACCGCTGTCACATTCTGCGCATAGCACAACCGCCCCATATAGCCAAGGTTCTGGCGCGGCTGCTTGTAATGCGTATGGCCTGCGGTTCCATGGGCCCCCAATCCGATCACCACCCCTGCATGCTGTATGGTTTTATCTCCATAGAAAAGTTTTGCGCCCACTGCCCCTACGTCTTCCCGCTGGGCATACATCAGAAGTTCCTCCATCCAATTCACAGTGATTACTTCTGTATCATTGTTCAGCAGCAATATATATTCACCAGTAGCATAACTTACCCCCAGATTATTCACTGCGGAATAATTAAAGTCGCCTTTATAAACCGCAATCCCTACCCTGCCATCCTCACTGCGGAAAATACCTTCTTGTGCTAATGCCTGTTTTTTCTTTTCTTCCTGCCTCTGGTTCTGATTTCCCTGTTTTTTTCCCAGGCTATCCGCACTACTACGCTCTTCTACCTTACTTGACATATCTTCTGGGTTTTCCGTACTACCGAGCACTTCTGCCTCACTTGACATGATTTGACGATAGTCATATCCCAACAGACTGTTGTAATACGCTCTGATTTCCTCTGTGGAACTGTTATTTTCCACAATAATAATCTCATAATTATCATAGGTGGACTTCTCCATAATAGAAGTGACACAACGCCTTAAGTCCTCCACATGATCTTTATTTGCTATGACAATAGAAATCTTCGGTGTCCCGATAATCTGATAACGAATACGAAAAATTGTCTCGAAAGCTCTGGTACTCTCAATCTTAAAATGAGTAAACCCATGCTTCTTCAAATGTTCCGCCACCGCTCCCTTGGCCGCTTCAATCGCATAGGGTTTGGCCTCAATACCGGATGCCGTACTGCCGGAATGACTCCTCCAATAATACATCAGCCTGGGCACATGAACAATATTCTTCGCATTGTCTGTCAGACGCAGAATCATGTCATGGTCCTGGCTGCCATCGAATTTTGACCGAAACAATTCATCTCCGTCCAATAGACTTCTGTGAAACACGCTAAAATGACAAATATAATTGTTGGCACGCAGATTATCCGGCGCATAATCCGGCTTAAAGTGCATTGTGAGCATATGATTGATATCGCTGCCTTTAAAAGTAGTTTCATCACAATACAGATAATCTGCATTTTTCTCGTTAATTGCCTTTACATATTCATACAATACGCTGGGATGAAGAATGTCATCCTGATCCAACAGACCGATATATTCGCCGGTAGCCATTTTCAGACAGGCATTTGTATTGCCTGCAATACCGCTGTTCTTCTCAAGATGCCGATAAACAATCCTGCCCTCGGATTTCGCCGCATATTCCCTGCAGATTTCGCCAATATAACTGTGCGCCTCATCGGAACCATCCGCCAGACACAATTCCCAATTATAATAGGTCTGGTTCATCACAGAATCCAGCATTTCCTTTTGAAATTGCATCTCATTGTTCCACAGAGGCACAAGAATACTGATCTTCACCATCCTTGGAAATACAGTGTTTCTCTCCGCTATGGCCTGCTCCGGTGTCGGAAAACTCTGTGTGCCGAATTGCTTCATCGCCTCCCGTTCCCGCTTTTTATAATCAAGCTTCTGAACCACACCCTTAGGCCCTCCGCAGTTTCCAAGTCTATCCTTCTGTCTTATGGCCCAATGCACAAGACTTCTGACAGGCTTGCTGGCCTTCCAGAGAGGATTCTTTTTAATGCGGTTCAATTTCCAGGTCAGCTCCTCGTTTTTCGCTTCCAAATCCGCCACCCGTCCTGCCAGATCCGCACATTTTAAATGTTCCTGCTCATAAGCTGCTCTATAATCTGTCTCTTTTACTTCCATAGGAAATGCCTTTCTGAATTGATTCTCACAATTCCAACATACGGTTGCTCCAATTTACAATCCGAAGTCCCGTGACCCGGTTTCTGGCTCCCATGCCAAGCCGATATCTTCCCTCCGGAACTGCCCCTTTCGCCACATCCACCATAAACCCGCATAACCCCACATTCACCTGGTCCGGCATATTTTCTTCCAGGTCAGGCCGATACTGCCCTTCAAGTCTTATGGCATATACTTCCAACGATTCCGCTTTCACACTCTTACACGGCGCTGTCTTCTCATCCGAAGCGAAATCCTCCCCGCCAGAAAGAAAGCCGTCACTGTCCAAAACAGAAGTTTTCCCAACGGAAGGAACTCCTTCCCCAACAGGTACTCGCTCCATCAGAAGCATCTTTTCATAACACGCATTATTATCCCCCAGAACCACGCCATAGCCTACTGCCTTCCTGTTCCGACAATCCTCCACACGCACCATCAGACAGGCATCCGTCCGATATCCCTTCATAGAAAATGCCGCAAGCTGTCCCCGCACCTTCTGTACGATATTTCCTGCTGTCAAATATGCGGGACGAATGGCCACATCCAATCCTTCACGATTCAAATGCAGGGAATAATAGGGATCTACCCCCTCCAATGCCGGATGACGTTCATAGAGCTTGTCTCTCTCCTGAAGCAATCTCGCCAGCTTTTCCGGTGATTCGTCATCTCCCCTGCTCAATGATTCATAATGATACGCATACCTATCATTCACACATACATTTTGATACCCCAGTTCGTACAATCGAAACCCAAAATCCACATCATTAAAAGCAACCGGCAATTCCTCCGCAAATCCACCGGCCTGCAGATATTTCTCTCTCTCCACCATAAGGCACGCTGCCGTCACAGCCAGCACATTATGCCGTCCTCTGTTTGCGCCATAATAATAACTCTTATCATCCTCCAGAAACTGAAGCTTGTGTACCGGCCCCATGGGTAGATTTGTAATCCCCGCATGCTGTATCCGCACCGAGTCAGGGTAATATAATTTCATTCCCACTGCCCCTGTCCACGGTCTCTCCGCCAGTGCCGCCAAGACTTCCACGCACCCCGGCTGACACAACACCACATCATCATTTAAGAAAAGCAGCAGCTTCCCGGCTGCCTGTGCCGCCCCCAGATTACACAGCCTGGAAAAGTGGAACGTCTGAGGCCGATACAGATACGTAATCCGGCAACCGGCCAATGTGAACTCCTGTATCAATGCTTCCACCTGCCTGCGGTTTTCAACACTGCTGCCATTGTCCACCAGGATCACCTCATAGGAAAACCCCGCTCCTTCCTGTCCCTTTGCCCCAAGCGCACAGCCTTTGAGACATTTTTCCAGAATCTCCGGATGGTCCTTGGAAAGTATCACTATGGAAACCACAGGGAAAGTTGCCGTGGAACCAGAACCTGTATGACCGTTTCTATTTCTGAACGTTTGCAGCAACATCTCCTGACGTTTTCTCAAAAAAGGCGATGTCTCTAAATATTTGTTCCTGTCCTCCGGACAGCTACCGGCAAACCAGGGCATTGCAACATGCCCTACCACACGACTTCCCGGCTCATATCCTCCTGCCAATTCCACCAATCGGTGCATCCACACTTCATAGGCAGCAAAATCTGTCACCACATAAAACGCCATTCCCTGGCCCACATTCTTATCCCTTTTCGCAAAAGATGTAAACTGCGCCGTTTTCTGCAGTTTATCTAAGCTTACCTCCTGCCCCGGTTCCCCAACTGCCCTGCGAAATAATTCTGCCCGCAGAACCACCACACTGCCAAAATAGAAAGTACTCTCCAGCAGATCCGGAGACCAGTCCGGCTTAAACCAGGGCAGCCGCCTCTCTGACGCTGCAATGTCAAATTCCCCCTGCCCGCCATTGCCCACATCTTCATCCCCATACAAAATGGAAACCTCCGGATGCGCCGCAAAATAGCTCTGAACATATCCGCAAAAACCCGATGCAAACCTTCCCTCGCCGGAACGAATCACCACATAGTTGCAGCTATCCTGTATCGTTTCACAGAATTTCCCCGTTACGCCCTGTCCATCAAATCTTTCCGCATTCACGCCCCCTCCGGCTTCACAGACATCTACATGCCCATCCTGCTCCAATGCCGTTACCCAATCCTGGTAGGAAACCATTTTATCCTGCAGAAGCTTTTCATAACGACGGTCCTCTCTATCTGTCAACAACCCCTTGACCATAGTTCTGATATTCAATTTCCAAACCACCTCATCCCCTTAGCCTCCGCCAAATCCTGCGCCATGGGAAGGGGCAGCCGCACAATTTCCATCCGCACCCGCAGCGTGTTTTGCGCCAAACGTGCCAATTCTCCCAAAGCAATATTCATATTGGGATCATCCGTAGCAAAGACAATGCTGGGACAATACGCCCCGACGTTTTCTTTTGATGGTTTCACAATACGTCCGTTGGCAGTGAGCATCTTCCGTTTATCCAAAGGCACCATCTCACCGTTAAAAGTCATCTCCTTCAGCTTTACCACACAAGGATACAGACTTGGGTCAATACGCAGCACGTTTACATCATTCCCCACCTGCAGCTTCAAATCTATCAGATTGTCCCCCTGGTAAGCCTCATCCACAAAATAGGATTCTTCTTCATGATATCCCTTTCCCTTATCCTCATAGATCTGCACACGGTTCACCAACTCCGAATCCTGATATCTGTCAATCCATTTCTGTGGAACCATAGACCGATAACCAATCACTTCTCGTATCTGTGACATAGCAAGCCGCTCTCCTGTCACAAAACGCTGAAATTCTCTCTCCTGCTCCCGATAATATTCCGCCTTTTCTTCTGTAATAGACAGCTCTTTTAACACCTGTTCGAGATTCAGTTTGCTTCTCCTGCCGTCCTCCAGCAGATAACAATACACAGCTCGAAAAGCCAATTCCTGAATGTCAATGGCTCTGCCAAAAGTCCACTCATAATCGATCAAAGTCCACTTATCCCCAAAAGTTTCACCCTCTATGGCAGTAGAAGCACTCCCCTGTTGTACCAGAATATTAGAGAAAATCGGATCAAAGTCTGCCGCCGGATATTCACTGTTATAGCCGATACGCTCCATATATTGCCGAAAATACCCATAAAAACCTTCCAGATCATTCCTTTCCAGACAGACATCCATGAGCTCCGACAACGGTATCCCCGGCACAAATTCAAACTCCGCACAAATCAATCCCCCCTCATTTACCAACTCACACCGATTGATCTCCAGATTGCCTCCTCTATATTTTTCCGTCAGGCTCTCATACGCGGCAGCCATACCTCTGATGTGATCCGCAGCTTCCGGTGTCTGAGGACGCTTTCTGACACTCACCAATTGCTGCCGATGCCATACCCTGCTGGAAATCTCCGTCCGAATGGCATATTCCGGCGCACGATCATTAGAATACTTGACATATTTGATATCAAATTCCTTTCCAAGTACCACCAGATAAGAATTAGCAAATACAGGAAACAGTCCATCCTCCAGGATGCCGTCAAATGCCGCCTTCTCATCAAACAACATCATCCTGTCCCTGTCAAAATTCCGCAGATTATTAGACAATTCTCCCTTTTTTGGCATAAACTCATCGCTGTACAAAGTGGTCATGAATTTGTAATCCGGATAGGGATAATAGAAATGCCACTCTTCCACACCACAGCTCCGGAAAATCCGTTCCAGCCCTTCTCTGCTGAAAGTCCGTACACCTTTACCAGCCCCATAATTTTCAATTCCCGAAAAATAAGTACCCAGATGATCTTCCTTACACCCTGCAAAATATTTTAAACCATATTGATTCTCTATGGCAATGATCAGCCTGCCCTCCGGGGCCAAATGAGATAATAGTATTTTCAGAAAATCTTCATAAGGCGTATCTCCCCCCATATAACTTTGGGCATATTCAAACACACCTATCAGACAGATCAAGTCATAGTCTCTTGGCAATCTCGGCTCAACATCCCTGAAATTTCCCACATGAATCATCAGATTATCACATTCTCTGTGACGATAAGCGTTGATAAGACTGCGCTTTTTAGAAAGTTCCACACAAGTCACTGAACCTGCCTTTGTGACAAGAGCCCCTGTGATAGCGCCGCACCCGCTTCCTACCTCCAATACCTTTACACCCTGCCTGACTACCGTAGAAGTACCATGCAAAGCTGCTGTTGACACCATG
Organism: uncultured bacterium; assembly: GCA_947175015.1. Classification (GTDB taxonomy): domain Bacteria; phylum Bacillota; class Clostridia; order Lachnospirales; family Lachnospiraceae; genus Acetatifactor. Next base: position 36,495 of record CAMWLE010000006.1, on the reverse strand, counting down.
GTTTCTGCCGCATTTACAGCACTAGAATTCAACATGGGATCCATTTCTACCGCAGAATCCAACACTCCTGTGTCCATGCCTTCCGCAGCGTTCAACACTCCCGCATCCCTGTCTCCCGCAGCGCTCAGCGCTCCTGTGTCCATATCTCCCGCAGCGCTCAGCACTCCTGCATCCATATCTCCCGCAACACAACAAGTTTCTGTATTCATATCTACTGTGGGATTCATTGTTGCTTTCATGTCCACCGCCGGATTGACTGTTGATGAACTCATACCTGCTTCCGAATTCTCTGCCAAGTCCGTTCCTGTTGGTGAATTCTTATCTGCTTTAGAATTCAGGACTTCTTTAGAATTCATAGTTTCCGTTGAAATCATGGCTTCCATTGAAATCATGGCTTCCATTGGAATCATGGCTTCCATTGGAATCCAGTCAATGATATTTTCGCGCAAAGGTGACAGATGATATAGTATCGGCCAACTTTTTCGCTGTTCAATGATCTTAGCATATTCTGCAGTTGTTTTGTTCTTTACAATATCCAGCAATTCGTTTTCCACATCGCCGTCACTATATAAATCTTTTCCTGCATATACACTATAATCTAATTTCACTTTCCCGATCTCTTCTACCACCTCGCTCCTCCTTCCGCGATAAATCTATCCATTGCTTTTTCACTTTCTTTGCATCTTTTCAGCACCACATCCATCCCGACATAAATGTATCCCTACCTGCCAAATTTAGTCCTCTTCTTGGATATTTCCTGTATGTTTGAGGGAATAGTATTGGGCGGATTTTTCCTGCAATACATAATTTTATCGATTCCTTCATTTTGTATTGCATACCATCCAGCCTCAACCGATAGTTCAAAAAACTTTTCCATTTCCAATTCCGGATACGAGAGACATTGAATCAACTCACTCGCTGACACCGCTAACAATTTGCCCGTAGGAAGATGCAGCCATTTAAGCGAATCTGCAATTTCGTTACTTTCTATAAATTCACATTCCTTGACAACACCCTCCATAATCCAAATAATCATTTTTCCTTGTCCGCAAAATTCCCGGATTAGTTTTGTTTCCCGCTGCCGTACTGTATCCCATGCCTCATTTGGAAAATCATAAATCAATTCGGATGACCCTGACGGATCGAGTAAAATATCCATTGCATATAACATATCATCATTCAATTCTGTCAGATAACTTTCATCTATGAAAACCAATCCATCCATTACACTACATTCCAATACAAATTTCATATACCATTCCCTCTTCGGCAAAAAGTCAATCAAAACTCCCGATTTTCCACTGAATATATCACTGAAAGCTTGCTATTTTTCTTCTGTCATAGCATCACTGACCTGCACCACTGACTCCATATCATAATATCCCACGGTATCCTTATCCGAAATCACTGTAACTGCCAGAGCGTCATACAGCCTGTGATATACCTCAAAAGTATCCCCCCGATATCCTGTAACCCCCAATGACAGCAGATATTCTCCTCCCTGCAGACTCATTTTCTGGGTAAAAGTGATATCCTTAACTTGCCCTGGCTCCCCACTTTCCAGGAAGGCTTTCTCAATCATACTATTGGTACCGGTAATCTCTGTTCCAATCGCATTCTTAAAAGAAAAAGCAAAAATAGGACCGGGGATATGAGCATGGAATTTTACCCGCATATGCAATGTAAACTGACTTCCTTTGAGCACTGCCGTTGTTCTCACATCCCGATCATCGGTCATATAATATTCTATAATTTCCGCCTGGCCTGTTCCATATTCCAACGCGCCAGGATTCACTCCGGGCGCAGGCTCCTTCTGACTGGATTGTGTGTCCGGATTCCCACGGGAACCATCAGCCTGACCATTTTCTGTCCCTTCCTCCGCTATCTGCTGCGGCTCCTGCTTCTCAGGGAACTCATACTGTCCCACCAGCACGCGCTTATAAGCATCAATCATTTCCTTGGGGCTTCCTTCTCCCAAAAGGACACCCTTATTCAGCAGGAATACCCTGTCGCAATATTTACTGATACTGCTCAGGTCATGACTGACAAATACTATGGTCTTACCCATTTGCTTAAACTCTTCAAATTTATGATAACATTTTGCCTGAAAAAAGACATCTCCCACAGAAAGAGCTTCGTCTACGATTAAAATTTCCGGTTCAATGTTGATTGCCACTGCAAAGGCAAGCCTGACAAACATGCCGCTGGAATAAGTCTTTACCGGTTGATTCGCATAATCACCTATATCGGCAAACTCCATGATTTCCGGCAATTTCCCATCTATCTCCCGCTCGGAAAATCCCATCATGGTTCCATTTAAATACACATTCTCAATACCGTTATACTCCATGTTAAAGCCCGCTCCCAGCTCTAACAGCGCGGAGATACGCCCCGCCACCTTCACCTCACCCTCGGTAGGATGCAATACCCCGGTAATAATCTTCAATAATGTGGATTTTCCGGAACCGTTGGTGCCGATAATCCCGACAGTCTCACCCTTATAAATCTCCAGATCAATCCCATGCAAAGCATAATATAACTTATATGCCTGCTTTTTATCAAGACCAAAGGCTTCCTTAATACGATCCTTGGGCCTATGATATAATTTATAAATTTTGCTTAGGTCCTTCACCCAAATCGCTGCTTGCTTTTCTTCCATATGCTCCCCTATCAAACCGTCGGCCTGCACCGCTATCCTCACAAAACATCTGCAAAATGCACTTTCAATCGTTTAAACACAGCCGCGCCAATACCGAACAGCACCACTGTCACGATCCAGAAATACATCGTGGAAAAAAAATCCTGGAAAAACCATGTTCCCCCATAAACAGCGCTCCTATATCCTTCCACAATATATACCAATGGATTCAGTTTCAGGAATACAAGCCAGTCAACACGCAAAGAATTGATGTCCCAGAGAATGGGAGTCGCCCACATTCCAATCTGAAGCGCAATGTTAATAATCTGGGACAAATCTTTGAAAAAGACCACAATGGAACAAGTGGTATAGCAAAGCGCCAATACAAAAATAAACAGACAGAAACTATAATATACAATCTGAATTGTGTAAATCGTTGGATAATAGCCATAAAGTGCTGCCACTACAAGCAGCACCACCACAAAAAACATATGGATAAAAGTGGCCGCAATAATCTTGATAATGGGCAGAATGCTGATTTTAAATACCACCTTTTTCACTAGATAATTATATTCCAGCATGGCATTCGTTCCATGATTTAACGCCTCACTAAAATAGAACCACGGCACCAAACCTGCAGTCAAAAACAACACAAAGGGCACATCCTCCGCCCCTCGTCCTGTGTTTCCCATAATCTTGTCAAAAACAACATAATACATGGCCACTGTCACCACCGGCTGAATCATTGCCCATACCGCCCCCATATAAGAACCGGCATATCGTTTCTTGAAATCATTTTTAGCCAGTTTCCAGATCAAAAACCTGCTCTGATATAACTCCGTTGGAAGTGTGGTGAACTTGTCATATCCTTTTGCAAATATAATGCAGGAAGCCAGAATCATCCCACAGGACAGAATCTTTTTCATCAATTCTTCCTGTGGGTCAGCACCAGGTCCAAGATTCTGATGTGCGATAATGAGCACCGCCATCAAAAACCCTGCCAGCGAAAACAGAGTAATTCCACCTTTCTTGCTAATTTTCATGTCTTTTACACCTCATGACATTCTAACAATCCACGCCCGGAAAATTTTCAGAGCAGGGAAGGCCCTCAACGAGCCTTAAAATTTCTTAGCGGGCATACAAAGAGAGCGTTCTGCACACTCTCTTACTGACTTAGAAAATCTTCATTTACTTTGCACAAAACGCATCCAGCCCGTCCCACTTTTGATCCCGTTCAATCATAATCAGCTCCATATCTGCCGGAATCGGCCATGCAATTCCAATGGCAGGATCATTGTATACAATTCCGCCCTCATCGCCGGGATGATAAAAATCAGTGCATTTATAACAAAATTCCGCATAATCAGACAATACCAGAAATCCATGCGCAAAATGCTTCGGCACGAAAAATTGTTTCTTATTCTCTTCTGAGAGTACTTCTCCATGCCACTTGCCAAATGTGGCAGACCCCTTACGAAGATCCACCGCCACATCGAACACCTCGCCCCGAATCACCCGCACCAGCTTATCCTGGGGAAATTGTTTCTGAAAATGCAGCCCCCGCAGCACACCTCTTCTGCCCGAAGACTGGTTATCCTGTACGAACACTTCCGGAATTCCTGCCGCTTTATAATCTTCGTAATGATAAGACTCATAAAAATATCCTCTGTCATCTCCATGCACCGTGGGCGTAATAATCTTCAATCCTTCTATCTCACATGTTTCAACCTTAATCTGTCCCATTGCCGTCCGCTCCTTTTATCTGCCTAAATAACTGATACTCATATCCACATTGCCGTCTATACCGTCTATACTGCCCTTAGAAGTATACTGCCACATCTGATAATATCCTTGATACAAGGGTGCGCTGCGGTACTCCGCAAGCCAGATACAATACTTCTCCAACTGATTCACATGCAGATTATTGTTGTACCAATGACGGTTTGCATACACTCCTGCCTCATACCCTGCATTTACAATGGTACGGCAGAACGCCTCACACACCAGAGTTCTGGTCTCCACATCCAGGCCGTCAGCTCTTCCATTGCCGCCGGCACCTTCTGTATCAATAAATACAGGATACTCCAGATTGTACTCCCTGATGAGCTGCAGCACTGCGGAAGCTTCCTCCACTGCCTCCACTTCATTCACCGCCTGGGTGAAGAAATATACGCCCACCGGGACACCGCTGGCCGTTGCACCCCTGATATTGGCGGCAAACAGAGGGTCTTCCACCAAACTTCCCGTCACAGAACCGCGATATCCTACACGGATGATAGCAAATTCCACGCCTGCATTTTTTACCTTATCCCAATCAATCTCGCCATTCCATTTTGATACATCAATCCCCACTCTGGCATTGGCAGAGGGTCTCTGAAGCTTCTGAATCTCCGTTTTGTCCGCATCTTCCACTGCTTCCGCAGTATCCTCTGCTTCCGCATCGATTTCTTCTTCCGTCTTAATCAACAGCGTGATATCGCTGATGGCCACATACTCCACCCTATCCTTTACCCGGATACGTGTAGGATTACTCGGCACTTTGTATCCCTCTATGGGAAGCAGCTCTACATAATATTCGCCCGCCGCCAGATCTCCGATATAAATAATGCCATCCTTGTCTAAATCCTTATATTCACCGAACCTGTCCAGCTTCACATAAAAGCTCTCGCCAGTTACCGGATTCCCATACATATCCACGATCTGGATACGCAGATCCTTCTCCACAGATGTCACCACCAGAGAAAGTCTTGTACCATTTTCCTGAGCAGATTCCAACACCGGATTCACTTCCCGGTCAAAGAAAGTATTGTCATGCAGGAACGCAGACAAATCATTCCCAATCTGTCCCTCCGGTAACACAAGCTGTTCCGGGTCCTGGTTATCATCACCCGATGGCCGCGCCGTAGAAATCGCCGAAGGATTGACCGGACGATTGCCGGGACCATTGTAATCGGAATTGGTATACAGCACCAACGCCGATACCAGCAAAATCACAGCCATAGAGGATAAAATCGCTATTCTGCGCAATCTAGAGTCCATTTGCTACCTCTACCAAATATTGTCCATAGTTGGTCTTCATCAAAGGCTCCGCCAGCTTCAAAAGCTGTTCCCTGTCAATGAATCCCCTCTTATATGCAATTTCTTCGATACAAGAAATATAAAGCCCCTGTCGTTTCTGGAACGCAGCCACAAAATCGGACGCATCCAACAGGGCATCATGATTCCCTGTGTCAAGCCATGCGAATCCCCTACCCAGCATTTCCACATAAAGAGTTCCCCGCTGCAGATACTCATTGTTGACACTGGTAATTTCTATCTCGTTTCTGGCAGACGGTTTCACATTCCTTGCAATTTCAACCACGTCATTGTCATAGAAATACAGGCCCGGAACCGCATAATTGCTCTTGGGGTGCTCCGGCTTCTCCTCAATGGACAATGCCTTACCGCTCTCGTCAAATTCCACCACACCATATTCTCTGGGGTCTCTCACATAATACCCGAAAATCGTTGCCCCCTTCTCCCTTGCGGCCACCGTCTTCAAAACCCTGGAAAAACTCTGTCCATAGAAAATATTATCCCCAAGCACCAGTGCCACCCTGTCACGGCCGATAAAATCTGCACCAATGATAAAAGCATCTGCCAATCCCCTAGGGCTCTCCTGCACCGCATAGGACAATTCCATGCCAAGCTGATGCCCGTCTCCCAGAAGCTCCCGAAATACAGGCAAATCTCTGGGGGTGGAAATAATCAATATCTCCCTGATTCCTGCCAACATCAAAGTAGAAAGAGGGTAATAAATCATAGGTTTATCATACACGGGCATAATCTGTTTGGAAATTGCCTTTGTCAAAGGATAGAGCCTGGTACCGGAGCCCCCTGCCAAAATGATTCCCTTCATATTGTCCTCCCTCTTACTGTTCATTCTCATACATTTCAGCGTAATATTTCTGGTAATCACCGCTGGTTACATTTTTTCTCCATTCTTCATGCTCAAAAAACCACTGAATCGTTTTCCGAATACCGTCTTTGAACATGGTCTCTGGATACCACCCTATCTCTTCTTTAATCTTATCCGGCGCAATAGCATACCGACGGTCATGACCTTTGCGGTCCTCCACATAAGTAATCAAATCCTTAGTCACCAACGCTTTGCGGGGATCATCCTCTGCCAGCATCTCCTGCAATGTGTCTATGATAATGTGAATAATTTCAATATTCTGCTTCTCGTTATGTCCGCCAATATTGTAGGTTTCAAACAATCTGCCCTGCTCCTGTACCATGTCAATGGCCTTCGCATGATCCTCCACATATAACCAGTCCCGAACATTCTTGCCATCACCATATACGGGCAGCTTTTTGCCCTGCAGCGCGTTATTGATAATCAAGGGAATCAATTTCTCCGGGAATTGATAGGGTCCATAATTATTGGAGCAATTTGTAATATTCGCCGGGAAATGATAGGTATCCATATAGGACTTCACCAGCATGTCCGAACTGGCCTTACTTGCCGAATAAGGACTGTGTGGATCATAAGGAGTGGTTTCATAGAAGAAAGCATTTTCATCTTCCGGAAGAGAACCATATACCTCATCTGTGGACACATGCAGAAATTTCTTCCCCTCACGGTAGCTGCCGTCCGGAAGCTCCCATGCTGCTTTTGCACAGTTCAGCATCACCGCTGTTCCCAGCACATTGGTCCGCACGAACACTTCCGGGTCCCGGATACTTCTGTCCACATGACTTTCCGCAGCAAAATGCACCACCCTGTCTATATCATTGTCCGCAAACACTTTTGTAATTGCTTCCTTATCACAGATATCAGCCTTTACAAATGTATAATTAGGCCTCTTCTCCACATCCCTTAAATTCTCCAGATTCCCCGCATACGTCAACAGATCCACATTAATGATACGGATGGATTCCCCATATTTTCTAAACATGTAATGAATGTAATTAGAACCGATAAAACCGGCGCCCCCTGTTACCAAATAAGTTCTCATCTCTCCACTCCTAACTTTGTATTATTTTATTGGTATTCTTCTATGAATGATTTAATCTCTACACACTTGGCACCTTTCTTGCAAAGCGGTAAAGTACACATTCATATTTGCCCAACTGCACATTGCCATAATTGCCGACAATATCATATCCCATCCCGTTCAATTGCTGTATTTCCTCTTCTGCCAAAACACCGGGGGTAAAATACCAGACCGCATCCCCGCTTGCCTCTTCAAACGAACCGTTGATAATCTCCGCATCAGAATAATAATACCGAAGTACCGTCCATCCGATGTGCATAATTCCGTTATTTATAAACTGAGTACTCTCATCAGGTTCACCAATATAACTCAAAATCTCTGATGTCTTCGCATCTTCATACTCTACTACTGCCCTATATTCTTTATAGTTGCCAACACCTGTTACAAATAAGACAGCCAGCACCAGCAAAAGTATACATTTTCCCACACTTTGAAGCCATTTTATGTGACAGCGATTTCCAAGTTCAACCATTTTCTCTAATACGCCATGAGAACCCACTGCCAGCATCATCGCAACCACAGCACAAAGCGGATACAAATACCTGCCGGTCACCAACGGCTGCATCAATATGCTGATGCCATAAGAAAACATCACAGTGCCTATTATGGTCAGAAATCCCACTGCAAGGGTATAAGTTTCAGCAGACCAGTTTCTTACGGACGGCGGAGCTATGTTCACCTGATACGCCGTCTGATTCATTGATCCTGACTGGTTCGCTTTCCTGATATCAAAAACAGAAGATTCCCACAAGAACAAAATCACTGCCAGCAGCAGCAACAGCGGCAACACTATTTTTTTCATACTCTCGCCGCAGCCTATCATGGTTAAGCATTGCTGTAAGCTCTCTATTTCTTTCATCCACCAGTTCTTACTGACCGAACTTGTCGCACGCAGCACTTGTCCCAGCCATGGCACATAGGCTGCAATACATATGGCTATAGAAGCCACACCTTTCAGCCACACTCTGCCTTTGAAACGCAGATAAGCCAACACGCACGTGAAGAAAATCATAATTCCCACTGCCACCAGGGCATAATAATGCGCATAGGCCGCCACAAGCGCCCAAATCACCATACCGACCCAGCCGGCCACCTTGCTGCCTGCAAAAATGCGTGATACCGAATAATAGCATCCGGCACTCCCCAAAAATGCCATGGCATACATTCTGATTTCCAGATTATATTCCAGACACGGTGTTGCCAAACCGGATATTATCACAAAAAAAGCTGCCGGTATATTGCCATAGCGCCTGCGCAGCCACCCAAGCGCCAACACAATGCCCATAAGGAAGAGTACAAGAGATGCAAGATGATACACAGGAGTTGTATAGCCGAACAACTCCCCAAATCCCTTTAACCACAAATAATATAGGGGCGGATGATTCTCTTCCAAAGTCAAAATCTGAAAAATACCTTCTATTGAATTTTGTACGGCATTACCCGCATATGCTTCATCTCCCCACACAACATTATCATTCATCAAACTGAAATTCAGGCATACTACCAGCAATGCCAGAAGAAAACATCCCGCCGGAAACAACACTTTTCTGCAGAACCTTACCACACCAAGCTGATGATATCCTTCTCTGTCTATGGTTATGGAAATCTTCTTTCTATCGACACTCCATTCCACAGCGGCAATGACCGCCGCTGCCACCAATTCTATGCAGACAAATTTCAATATAAAAGAGGGAGATTGATCCATTTTCGCCAAAAAAGAAGTATTATCGCAAAAAAAAGTCATTATAATAGTGCTGAAACATGTAGCAAGCAATGTATATACTACATATCGCCCTCCCACCTGCCGTAGAGTCAGTTCTTCCTTCTTATGGTACAATTTCCTTATGAGCAAGGGTAATACAGGTATCATCAGTCCAAAAATAAAAGCTTGCATTTCGTTTCATTTCATCCTTTCAGCGGGAATAGCATATCATAAGTTCGCAATGGTTCAGATGACTATCACGAACTTATTATACGGCTTTCCCCAAAATATGTCAATGTTTCCTAATATCCAAGATAGCTGATATTCATATCTACATTTCCGCTGATGCCGCTGATACTGCCGGTTGACTTATATTGCCATATATCATATCTGCCCGCATAGGTCGGTGTAGCCGCATACTGCGCCAACCAGATCTTATAATTATTTAAACTTGCTGCATCCAACTTGCCTTCCAGCCATGTCTTGTTAGAATAGACCCCCGCCGTATACCCCGCTCTTTGAATGGTTTGACAAAACGCCCTGCACACGGCTGTCCTTGTATCCTTATCAATCTTGTCTCCACGGCCGCCGCTTGCCTCCACATCCACAAATACCGGATAACTGATGGTATATCCTTTGATCTGGTCCAAAACCATGGAGGCTTCTTCCACTGCTTCTATTTCATTAACCGCTTGGGTGAAGAAATAAATTCCTACTTTCAGTCCGGCGGCTGTCGCCCCTTTGATATTGGACTCAAACTTAGGGTCTTCTATTAGCTTACCCGCTGATGACCCCCTATATCCACAACGAATGATAACATAAGAAATACCTGAATTTTTCACCGCATTCCAATCAATGGTGCCATTCCATTTGGATACATCAATTCCCAGTGTACCATCACTGGTCATTAGAGAACCATCACTGGCAAAATTGTATTTTGCGCCTTGAATGACCTGTTCACCGGTTACTTTGTTTCCATCTGCCGTAAAAAAGTACATCTTGCCGTCAATGGTCTGCCATCCGGTATATCTGGCTTCCCCCCTTAGAAAGAATTTCTCCGCACTATAATAATCAGCATACACTGCTTCTCTGTATGTATTTCCATCCATCACATACAGTTGTCTGCCTGCTTCATCCTTTAACAGTGTAGTCGTATCCTGTTTGGGATTTGCCTTCACTGTCACTGCACAGGTTGCGCTGACCTCTATGCCGTTTTCCACATATTTGATCGTAACAACTGCATTTCCTTCAGCCACACCTGTCACTGTAACAGCCTTTTTATCTACACTTACCGTAACAATATTGCTGTCTGAGGTTTCTGCTGTCACAGTTGGGTCCGCAGAGAACATATTTGTGATATTCGCATGGATGGTTGCCGATGTCTGGACGAACGTTGTCAGAGAGGTCACATCCAATGTCAATGCCATAATTCCGCCAATGGTCACATTGATATTGACAGAAGCTTCTGTTTCCACAGTTCCATTTTCATAATTTGCTGTCACAGTAAGTATTGTTGTTCCTACAGCCACACCATACACATCAATGTTACCGGCCTCATCAATCGAAGCTGTTGCCACACCGGAATTGTCTGTCCGAATCGAATATACAACCTTTCTATCCTCTGCAAAACCAGCAACAACTGCTTTTGCATTTATGTGTCCCCCTGTACTCCCTGCCAAAGTTGTCTCATTCACCGCAATCGTTCCTTTTGCAGGCATTGGTGTCACAACAGGCGTGGGCACAGGCGTTTCCGCAGGTATCGGTGTGGGTGCTTCTGTGGGCACTGGAGTCGTAACTTCTGCGGGCACCGAAGGCACAACTTCTGTTGGCAACGGAGTCGCAACTTCTGCGGGCACCGAGGGCACAACTTCTGTTGGCAACGGAGTCGCAACTTCTGCGGGCACCGAGGGCACAACTTCTGTTGGCAATGGAGTCGCAACTTCTGCGGACACCGAGGGCACAACTTCTGTTGGTATTGGGGGTGCAGCTTCCGTTGGTACCGGGGTGGATACTTCCGTCGGTACCGGAGTCGCAACTTCTGAGGAATCCGGAGTTGGTACTTCTGCGTGAGGCAAAGTTACTTCCATCGTTCCCGATGCCTTCCTTTCAGACACCAATTCCACACGGTTTGCATCTGATTGATTATTATTCCGCACCAGAGTAATAGGATCAGGTATGGTACTCTTTGCCACCTCATTATAGGTAGCAGCAATTACCTTACTTTCCACCCAGGCAACCGTATCCTGAAGAACAGATTCAACAACAGTCTCATTTATCTTGGTATCTTCTTTTGCTGCATTTACTTCTGTCTCCTTCTTTACTTCGTTTGACACATCAACTTTTTCATACACAATTTCTTTCTTTACCTCAACAGATCTGACGGAGGTGGAAACAGTATAGTCAGCATACCGGGCGTCCGTTAATGTCTCCATTGCTACCTGATAGGTCCCCGGCGCAATATCCGTTTTATAAATAATTCCATCCATATCGTCATCCGACCAGATATAACTCTTGCCGTCAGGTGCCACCACTGTCACAGAAAAAGGAACATTGGGCACCAATTTATCTGAATTTTTATTGATAAATTTAATCTTCAGGTCTTTCTGGATAGACGTAAAGTTAGGTTCAATGGATACTTGCCGCGAATAATCTATTTCATTATAATCCTTTTTCGGATCTGCAGGTTCCTCCGTAGGTACAGCGGCAAGTGTCAGTTTCTCCTTCGCTGCAGCCGCTACTGCCTGCAGTCCATGCTCTCCAATCACATGAATCCCTTCCAACTGCAACCCCACATTAGCCAAAACTGCCACCTGGTTCTGTGTAAACCGGGCGTTCACAAATACCCCCATTGCCACTATCACTACTATTAGAATACATGCACCGGCCGCCAATAATACTTTATCTATAAGCTCCATGCTGCCGCTTTTTTTCTTATGGCTCCGCTTTTCTGCTTTATTCCTTATTGTCTCTGTTGTACGGCTGATATCATCATTATAAGCAGCTTCTCCCTGATCTATGTATTCGACATTTTCCCTTTCTATACCCTTGTAGGATTCCTCTCCTGATTCATACTCCTGGAAATGTTCTTCTATATATTCTTCTTCCTGCTCTACATATTCATCAAATTCCTCTTCCGGATCTTCCTGCCCTATATACTCGTCAACAAATTCCTCTTCCGATTCATATACACAGTTTTCCACTTCTGCATAGCCGCCCGCTTCTTCCCCTTCTCCCTCATACAGCTCTGCATATTCTTCTTCCGGGTCTTCCTGTTCTATATACTCGTCAACAAATTCCTCTTCCGATTCATATACACAGTTTTCCACTTCTGCATAGCCGCCCGCTTCTTCTCCTTCTCCCTCATACAGTTCTGCATATTCCTCTTCCGATTCATAAGCCCAAATATCCTCTTGTGTATATTCTTCCGCTTCTTCCTCATCCAACTCCATGTATTGCTCTTCCCGCTCGGCATACTCATCAAATTCTTCTGAACCGTAACCCTCAAACGCTTCAGCCTCCATATCATCCACCATTTCAAGTTCCAGAGCTTCCTCATTGGTATTATCCCAACCATATTCACTTTCCTCATAATTTTTTATGGTTGTCTTCCTGGTATGATCAATCAATTTTTTCATGTATCATGTCCTCTTCAAAAAGCCTTAACAAATCTGTAACATTATAGCATCACGTTTTCCCTTATTCAAGTGACTATACCATTTATTCATAATTTCTTAAATTCTTTTAAAATCATATTAATAATGTAGACTTTACAAACTCATAATAGTAAAATGAGATAGACCTATCACATAACAGAAATCAAAAATACAGAAACGGAGAACTTCATGAAAAATACTAATTCTTCCAGCAATAAACATAAGGAAGAGCATGTGCACTCTATCCCTGATATAGACATTATAGATTTGGATTTGGATTTAGATTCAGATATGGAAGAGTCCCCCGATACCCCTTCCAATACTATCGAAGAACCTGCTGCTAAGACTGTACCGCTCCCAAAGCGTATTCTATCACATATTAATATACACATTGTCCTGTTGGTAGTAGTTCTTGCCTTTATTTCAGGAATTGCTTATAAGATTTTGACTTGGGGTGTATTGGTAGATCCCGACGACATTCTTCCTGGTGATTATGATAACAGCAATGATGTCTTTCTCCCGCTGACAGATGACAAAGGCCATATTCTGCGCAACGACTACAGTGGGAACATAAACATTCTGGCCTTTGGCAACGCTCCTTTTGCTGACGACAGAGGTTCTGAAGACAATTTGTTATCTATGATAGCAGAAAAGACTGGCGCTACTATATATAACTGCTCCGTCAGCGGCAGTTATCTGGCTGCAGAACTTCCTTATTTTATGGAGGAAGAATACCCCCTGGACGCCTTTAATTTCTATTGGCTATGTTTTCTGGCAATAGGTGACAAGAATATTGCTGACAAATACCTTCGTGCCGTAGAATACCTTGGTGACAGCGCACCTCCGGAAGCAATGGAAGTCTACAATACTTTAACAAACATAGATTTAAATACGGTGGATGTGATTATGATCATGTATGATGGAAGTGATTATTTGGCCGGTCATGAAATAGTGAATCTTGAAAATGACACAGATATCCAGCAATTCACCGGCAATATGGAGGCAGGCCTTGCATTGCTTCAGGATATCTACCCCAACATCCGCTTTATGATTCTCTCCCCTACTTATGCTTATGGTCTGGATGAGAACGGCAACTATGTCAGCAGTGATATTCAGCGTTATGGCCAGGAAGGGTTGAGCACATACGTGTACTGTCAGGGATATTCTGCCTCCAAATTTTCTTTTACTTTTCTGGATAACCTCTATGGTACAATCCATGAAGATAACGCATCAGAATATCTGATTGACCATATTCATTTAAATGTGGAGGGAAGAAAAAAAGTTGCGGAACGTTTTGTTGACGCGCTGTATCATTTCAATGATTAAATCTCTGAGAATTCAATTCCGATAGTACCTGACCGTTCCGCAAACGGCCGATACTATCGGAAGCATTTCATAACAGTTCCGGGACGTGTTTGTATCGCTCAATTGAGTACCGGGATTGTCAGCTCTCTTGTAGGCTCTCGATAGATAACATAGCCATCCATCTCCCCAAACAATATCCAGCCATATTCCTCCGGACTCCCCTTCTTTTCCTTGTCTGCCGGCAAAATCACATAATGGCACCCTGCTTCCCGAACCAGCGGCGCCAGCTCTGCCATATCGATAATCTCCGCCTCCATTGCCTCACACAGAGGATTCACATAATTCCACCGTTCCACAGTGACTTCCCTTCCATAAGGCATACAAGTCACAGGCGAATACTGCCGCACATACTGCACTAACTCCATAGGAAATACTGCCATCACCTCTCTCCCGGGCACATGAATCGCATCACAGATATGCACTACACTATCAGGCACATGGTATAAATTTTCCGCTTTGTGAAAAAAGGGATTATCATAGATAAAGCTTCCGGAAACTGCAATCATCCCCCCCATACACGCCAATGTCAACCCGGGCAGGAGCTTCTTTCCCGCTTTGTGCATGGCGCCTTTCCCCTGTGTACTCTGACGGGTAACGCCCTGTTTCTGAACCATATCCCCGTAAATGCACACACAAGTATAAGCGATCACAATTGTAATAGGAAGCAGCCATATAATACGATAGTATATCTCTCCCCCCACTGTCCCGATGATAAATTCCGCAAACATCGGATTGAAATACAACAGCAGCAAAATCAGAGGCACATATAGAAACAACACTCTGATGTATTTTCTTTTTTCATGTATCCACAAATAAATCAACGATACCATATACAAAATTACGATCAATCCTGTTCCCATATATTCCCGAAATAAATCAACCGCTTCGCTCCACATAACTTCCTCTCATTCCAGTTCGGTTCAGTCACTTGCCCCCGCCTCTAAGTTTAATCTGCCAGTAATAAATACAACAACGCATAACATATACAAGGTATACAGCAGATTGCCAATGGAACCAGACATCGAAACCGTTTATAACAAACCGCAGCCGACAACCCCGCAACTCCCACCGCCATGCAAATGAGCAATGCCCCCAGAGTACTGCACAGACAGGCAGTTGTGGCAACTGCCCCAATCAACAGATAACACCACACAGGCACACGTTCTGCCTCCTGAAGCTTTTTCATGAAAATCAGCAGCAGCAACAGCAGAAAAGGAAGCACAATATTCCCCAACGCAGCCTTACCCTGCCTGCTTCTGGCTATCATAAAATTCTCCGCCGTATAAAAAGAATAATCTCCAAATAATACCAAAATCTCCGTAAAAATCAGAAATAAGGGCAGTTGTCCTCCTTTTTCCGGAAAAAGCCTGACCCCCAGAAGATAAAATATGCCGTAGCTCATAGCGATCAATACCACCGGCAATATGACCTGAGCCACCGTCACTGCCTGAATTCCTGACACTCTTGCCAGAAAAGCGATCCAGATAGGAAACGGCGCCAGACTATGCCGGAAATTCAACATTGTTGTCTCACCAGTATAAGCAATCTTAAGATACATGGTATCGGCATCTTGTGTCATCGCAGAAATTGCCACATAATATGCGTCATCGCCATCCGCATATGCAAGCCTTACAGCCTGTACCAGTTGAAACAGCAACAGCCCTGTAAAAATTGCCCAGAACAGCATCTCTGAAACCTGCTTTCCTTTTCCGCCGCCTTTCACAAGCGAAGCCGGCACTCTCCGCTGTATTTGCCGTATCCCCCGACCTGCCGCCATAAGCATTAATGCTGCCATGTACAGCCAAAATCCCCACACCAACTGGCTGAAATTCCTCTCCCGAATAATCAGCGGCACACTGATGAACTGAAATCCTGCCCATAGAAGAAACTGTCCACTGACCCACCGAAACACCAGCCCTCCCCGCATACCATCCACATCAGAGAAAATACCTCCCACAAAAACAGGAATGACCAACAGCAAAACTCCCAAGATTAACAATTGTATCGCCAACGCTTCCGATTCCTTTCCTAATCCTAAACTGCTTTTCCATATTCACCGTCCACGAAACTGCAGCTCCCCATGCTTAACCGCTCCCCATGCCTATCATCAGCTCAACCTGCGGAACCTACAACTTCATATACATAAATATGATAATAACTTTCTTCTGTTTCAAAAGGTGTCTCCCGCATCAGCACAAGCCCCTGCGAATCCGCATTTTGAATATATGCTGCCGACAAAAGGTAACTACATCCCATTTCATGCAAAGCTTTCGCATTCACTCTATAATCTTGAAAGGAAAAACCACCTTTTTCTATGGTATAATACCCAGGACATTCCGCACTGAACATATAACATCGGTTTCCCCAGTTGTCAAAATAATTGGTCAAATAATCGCTTTTTTCCAATTCCGGACAGATGATCTCGCGAAATCTATGCTTATATGCAAGAGGATAATTGTTAGAATAACCATCCAGACAATAGAAACCATGATACAACGCAGCAGCCGGGTCAATTCCCAAGCTGACCACACGATATTCCTCCTGCCCTTTTCCTGTCTGCTCTTCCAGGAAATCCCGCACCTGTTCCATTACCCCCACTGCGTAATAATCACTATAACTCAGCAGGCCATAATCCGGATTCCGCAGCTTCTGAATATTGGACTTCACATCACCGGAATACAATATCCATATACCGGTAACACCTGTGACTGCCGCAGATACCAACAAGCATCCTACTGCCGCAATCTTACGTCTGCCCTTCTGCCCCATCCACAGATTCCATAAAACCGCCAGCCCACAGGCAATGGCCAGATACCAAAGCGCAGGTGTAATCCACAAAAGTCTGTCCAGTTGAAAAGCCCCCAAAGCTCCTATGTTGCTGCGCACGCCTACTCCCACACCGCTGTTCCAGAGCGCAGACAACAACGCCAAAAAACAATTCCAGACCACGCATCCCCCCAAACACTCCAATATCCTCCTGACCCCACAGGTATCTCTACCGCCCAGATCAGACAAGAACAAACGTCCGCCAACACCCACTGCCACCAGCAGAGCAGCCAGCATCACCGGCACAATGATTTTCTGATACCCATTGCTATGCTGTCCCCCATTGAACAACGTCTGCCAAAATGATCCCCAAAATGGCTGCGCTTGCAATCTATATTCCACCTTATGAGAAATATCCTTATCCCCACCCAGGATTTGAAACAGCAGACTGAAATTCTCAATCACATAGACCCCTGCCAAAGACAGCCAGGCCAGCCGAAAATGTGTTGTCCTCTTTTTCCTACACCAATCCCATAGCATCACCAGCAAGCCCATCCCCAACAGACCAAATCCTACCAGCACCAGTGATGAGGCCAAACCAAACAGGATCACATAACCATATGCCAGAGCCAAATGTTTTTTCTCCCGCAATTGCAGCACACACCAAAAAAGCATTGGAATACCATATTGTGACAAACCATATACCGGTAAAAATGGCAATGCCCCATACAAAACACCCACGACAGCCCCTATCCACGCATTGTCTGTCACTTTTTTTGACAATAGATACATTCCTGCAAATCCCACAAGTCTGCCTGCAAGCTGCATCATTAACAGAGCAGCAAAACCATTTCCCCCTAAGAACAATACTACGCAGACAGGTGCCGGCATAGTAAGCGCTGTTTTAGACATTCCACCCATAAATTCCGGCATCATATCTCCCGAAAACAAATGCCTTGCCTGTAAAATATAGGCGATCATTTCTCCATCTAACTGATCATGGTAAGTAAAAATCGACTGTTCGCCCAATATCACATTGGGAACAATCGTAAGCACCATTCCAAACATTCCAAGCCAAAACCATAGTGCGTGATATCTTTTCTTACTCATTCTAAGCTTCCCCAACCGATTTCCTTATCTGTATTTCAAATTTCTATTTCCGAATTATCTTTTCCAGGTTTCCCTTCCGGGATTTTCTAATCAACTTTCCCTTCCCTGCACACTCCCTTGACCACTTAAAATTTCTTTACACACTTGTCTTGCTGTATTCAGATGCGAAAGCCATCCAAAATGACCATATGAGCCACAGCTCATTGACTGCAATGGTATATTTATAATCCATGATCCCCGCACCTTGCATGGTAAGCAGCGCTATCAAAACACCTGATATAAAAACAATAAGTAACGGCGCCTTCCAGGGAATTCCTCCCACCACCAACAGCCGAACCATAGTAAGTACAACTGTCAATATCAAACTACAACAAAACCACCAACAACCATATTCTATATAATATCTGGTAAGAATTGGTGCATTTCCTCTCATTGCTTCATAGTTTCTGCCAGTATAGGAATCATACGATTGTCCTTTTAGCTGAAGCCGGAAAATAACAGGTGTCATCCCATACCCTAAAACATCCCAACCGATCTGACGTATTATCATAGGCGCATGATATGTCCATCCAACCTCCGCAATCTGCCTGTAATATTCCTTCGCTGTCTCTGCATCTACCTGGCTTTCTATGGCCTCTTCCAAAAGTTTCATATTTTCAGGATAAAAAGCAGCCTGTAACGCCACTCCCTCTGTTATTTCCCGTAATTCCTCCGGCCATCTGTCAAAATCGACCCACAAAGTAGGCCACGCCATACGGCTGGCCATAACTGCCTCAAAACTGCGCCCCACCTCTTCCTCATCCTTTTTGCCGCCTATCCAGCCCGACATAGCCACGATAAGAATTGCACAGACAACCACCTGCCCAAAAGAACGCAGAAAGCTTTCTTTGTTCCATAATCTCCGCAAAT
The DNA here is from genome assembly GCA_947175015.1 of uncultured bacterium. Classification (GTDB taxonomy): domain Bacteria; phylum Bacillota; class Clostridia; order Lachnospirales; family Lachnospiraceae; genus Acetatifactor. The sequence goes on along the minus strand of CAMWLE010000006.1, from coordinate 17,313 downwards.
TAGAAAACAGCAGCAACAGGAAAGAGCCCATAAATGAATATGGTAAAATGGCAAGATGACACTGCATGGCAAAGGGAAATGTCACTAATGCCAGGCTCCCCCAAACTGCATATCTCCTCTGAAGTGATTTGCACAGAAAATGATATCCGCAATAAAAAGCAACTGCAATTTGCAGAAGATACATGACAGGCGGAAGCTTCCCCAATAGTGAAAAAATGTTATAGTACAAAATGGAAAAATGTCCCACCGAAGAAGCCATGCCTCCTGATAAGCCTTCATCTTCCAGATATGAATTTCCATCTGCAAAATACATCCCGCCAAAATCCTGTACCTGCATAAAATTACAGCACATCCAGACGATTCCCAAAATAATCTGAATGGTAAAGCCAATAAAAAGTATTCTTTTTATCACGGCTCCTATATGAATGACAGCTTTTTTTCCTCTATTTTTCATTCATAAAATCCTTTTACGGCATCGCAGATGTAATCTACCTGATCCAGAGTCAAACCATAGTACATAGGCAGCCTGGCCAAACGTTCACTCTCTCTTGTGGTGTATCTGTCCTCTCCATGGAAACGGCCGAATTTCATCCCTGCCGGCGCTGTGTGCAGAGGAATGTAATGAAATACCGACAGTATCCCCTTCTCCTTCAGATATGCGATCAATGCTGTCCGTTCTTCCAAGTCTGCTGCCTTGATATAAAACATATGCGCATTATGCACACATCCTTCCGGAATCACAGGCAGCTCAATCCTCCCCGCCTCTGCCAAAGGCGCCAGATTCTCATAATAATGTTGCCAAAGACTCAGCCTTGCATTGTTAATTTCCTCCGCAATCTCTAACTGCGCATACAGATACGCCGCATTGGTATCGCTGGGCAAATAGGAAGAACCATAATTGATCCAGGTATATTTATCAATCTGCCCCCGATAATACATGCTCCGGTTAGTACCTTTCTCCCGAATGATCTCTGCTGCCTCCACATCCTTTTGATCCCGTATCAGAAGCGCTCCTCCCTCACCCATGCTGTAATTCTTCGTCTCATGAAAGCTAAAGCAGCCAAAATCTCCTATGGCTCCCAATGCTTTTCCCTTATAAGATGACATAATACCTTGGGCTGCATCCTCAATCACCTTCAAATGATACTTGGAAGCAATCTCCATAATGGTATCCATCTCACACGCCACTCCTGCATAATGAACAGGGACAATGGCTCTGGTCTTCTCCGTAATGGCATCCTCTATGAGCGTTTCATCCATATTCATGGTATCCGGCCTGATATCTACGAACACAGGTACCGCCCCGCGAAGTACAAACGCATTGGCGGTGGATACAAAAGTATAGGACGGCATGATAACTTCCTCCTCCGGTCCGATTCCGCACAGCAATGCCGCTAATTCCGTTGCATGTGTACAGGAAGTTGTCAGCAGACACTTCGTTGTTTTGGTCTTCCCCTCAATCCATTCATTACACTTTTTCGTATAGGCGCCATCCCCACAGATTTTCTGATTTCTGACACACTCCTGAATATATTCCATCGCCTTATCTACATATGGTGGTACATTAAAATTGATCATATTTTGTCTCCTATTCCAGTTCCGCGCGAGCCCGATCCACGTCCGCTTCCCCTTCCCTACTATTACTCTTTCGGTCTTTCTCGTTTCCAAACGCCGATCACCTCGCCTTGTACATTTGGGGTAACTTTACTTATAATGTACTTGGGACGCCCCTTCACTTCCTCATAAATCCTGGCGAGATAATGCCCTATAATTCCCAGGCTTAACATCAGGAACCCGCCAATGATCAGAATCAGCAAGATAACCGTTGTAAACCCTTCCACTGCTGTTCCCGAAAGAAACTTTATCAACGTCTGAACAAATAAGACAATGCTGAACAGAATGGATATCACCCCCAGCACCGTCACCATCTGCAACGGAAAGGTGCTGAAAGAAGTCACATTGATGACAGCATATTTCATCAAGCTGAAAAACGACCATTTGCTCTCTCCGAACTGTCGTTCCTGCACTTCATAATAAACCGGCGCAGTCCGGAATCCCGCCCAAAAGCTCAACGCCCGGAAAAAGGTATTCCGCTCCGGCAGCGAGAGCAATACATCTACTACCTTGCGATCCAAAAGTTTAAAATCAGAAGAAGAATTCATGTCTATTTTGATGAGTTTACTCATAACCTTATAAAACAGACCTGCGGAAAGCTTATAGCCCAAACCTTCCTTTCCTCTACTCTGCTTAATGCCCTCCACCACCTCAATACCTTCCTGCCATAACTTCCACATATCAGGAATGACCTCAGGCGGATGCTGCAGATCGCAGTCCATTACAATGACCGCATCGCCTCCGGCCATTTCCAACCCCGCGAAAATTGCCGCCTCCTTGCCAAAATTACGGCTGAACTCCGCTCCTCTGATATAAGGATTCGTTTCGGCAGCCTTTTGTATCTCAGAAAAGGTTGCATCTCTGGAACCGTCACTGATAAAAATCAACTCATATTCCATTTCATTTTCTTCAAGAAGTTCTGACAACACCTTCACCGTATTCCGAATATTCTGCTCTTCGTTATAGGCTGGCAATACAATTGATAAAACCGCCATATTTATCCCTCCGCATATCGCGATCCGGCCCGCAATACCATATGAATAATATGCCGCTTCAGCGGCACAAACAATCCGTGAGAAAAACGCCGCACTTGCGTTTTTCTCACTTATCTAGTCGTGGCATTCTCCGTCTTAATATACATAACTCCATCAATAATGCGTATGGAATCCGCCCCCGGAAAACTGTCCATATCAATATATTCCTGAGAATAATACATCTCCTCCATGGCTTCCGCAGGCAGGATATTCAAAGTAGCTCCCAGATAATTCCTGATAAACGACCTGTAATTATCGCCTCGATAGAGCAGACTGTCACCATTCATGCCGATCATATTAGAAGTCACCGCCAATGTCAAATCCGTACTTGGGTATTGTTCATCCCCCACCACCCCGACCATGGCAATGGGAATTCCGGGATAATACCCTTCTGTCTGTTCTATTCTGTCTAACAGACGCACACAATACGCATAGGTCTTCTCATACCGTTTCTGTAAATTGGAATAGGCAATATTATCTGTAATACCATAACCAAACACCAATACAAATGCTCCCAGACAAGCCGCCCACTCCAGCCAAATACCAGCCTTGCCAAAATCACTGCTGCTCACTAACGCCACCGCGCCAATTAGATATAACACCCACTGATAACGCATCAACAGATGGTAAGTGACGGAAGGCGAAATCAACAATATGATATTGGTCGCCAACGGCAATACGAGAACAGCCAATACTATTATAACCAATCGAACAGGATTCTTCCAGTATTTTCTATTCCGCATAAGCAAAACTGCCGCAACTGTTGTGACAATGCCTAACAACATACAGGCCATCAGAGAAATAACATTTTGAAACAGCACATTTCCTTTGAAAGTAAAGGCAAAAAAATCCCGGTACATACTCACAGCCGAACTAAAAATACCACTTCCTCCTGCCGTTCCTGACATCATCCCATCAATTCCCTGGTAATCTGCAAGTACTTTACCCTGCACCTTTAACAACACCTGCAGCAGTACAAGATACAAGCCCGCCCCCAATACCCCCATATAGAGATAATGTAACGCCCACAAAAATGCACCTCTTACCTGATCGGATTTTCCCTTCCTGTCTGCTGCCATTTTTCCCGCAGCCTGCGCACTTCCGGCTTTTTCTCCCGCAAATAACATCAAAATTGCAAAAATAGATAATATCATGGCAAAGGAAAGATATGCCTGATAAGTCCCCATACTAAACGCCAAACATACCGCCCCCGGCAGATATCCTCTGGCATACTTTTTCGTAAAAAGCACAGCCGACACTGCCAGCAGCATTGCCAGCATATACCCATCCAAAGTAAACACATAGGCAAAGGTGGAAGCCAGTGCCGGAAAGGACACCAGTAAACCGCTTGTCAAAACAACTGCCCATGTTTTTCTTATCTCTAAAAGTTCACACAAAACTACCGCTGTACCGCTTAAAAACAGAATCCCCAAAATGCCAATCACCCATGGCAATGTATAAAAAGAAGAAAAACCACAAGCTACCATTAAAAACCATCTGCCTGATGTGATCATATTCTGATCAAAATACATGCTGTCCAATCCATCATGATTGGGAATATCCGACAACAATACCGGCATGTGAATCACAACGCCCAATAGAAAACAAGTAAGAAATGCTACTTTCCACTCACGTTTTATTTTACCATATATTATCCGAAATGCTTTCTCAGGTGTCAACATATATTTTCACCGCCCTTTTTGACTCCAACTCATTGCCTTTCCAATACTTCCGCAATTTTCAATGCCAGCTTATCTCTGCCTGCTTCGTTAGGATGAAGTCCATCCCTGCTGTATAACTGCCAATCCTCCCATGCCTCATGAGGAAAAAAATCATGATACACATCAATAATTTCTATTCCAAGTTCTTCAGCCACCCGAAGCTCGGCTTCCACATAATCCTCCATCACACCGCCGCCCTGATCTATTTCTTCACAGGTCAATCCCCTGTCCACATACCAGGTATAAGTAGGTGTAACCAATATGATCCGAAGTGTCGGATTCACCTTACGGAATGCCAAAACCGCACTGCGCAATGCTCCCAAAAAAGTATACTCATCATAAGGCGCCTCTGGATTTTCAATAGGAACTCCTGCATGAAAGTCATTCAGCCCCTGCTGGATTAACACAACTTCCACTTTCCGGAAATCAATCGCCTCCAAACCATCCAGTACTTCCGCAAAATACTCTGTATTGCTCTCCCGTATTCTGGTGGCCTTCTGTACTCCAAAATCGTCAGCCAGAACCGCCTTTGCAAGTCCTGCAAGCGACAGACAATCCCTTGCATCATTCATCATTTCGTCCGCTCCCTGTTTTGCCATACAGGTTCCCCCAAATGCGGCATTGTACACCGACTCCCCCAAAAGCGTTTGCATCTGCGCCGGAACTGCTGTCTCATCCCTGATTTCTCCCAATACACTATCTCCAAAAGTGACAATTTTTACTGTCTGCCGTTCTATTTCATCTGCCCTGGTGCGAAACGTCATCAGAAAAAGAACACAGAACAATACTGCCCCAATGACACCATATATCATCTTCTGTCTGTCCGGCCTCTTTTTCATCTGAATCATCGTTCCTTTCCTTATTCCTGAGCTAATCCGCATCATCCTACACTCACCCTGCAACGTCAATGCTCCCGCTATCCTCTTCACTCCCTGGCCGTCAATGCTCCCGCTATCCTCTTCACTCCCTGAACGTCAATGCTCTTGCTATCCTCTTCGCTCCCTGGCCGTCAACCATTCCATGCGCCTGCTCACTATAACGAATGCGCACACTTATGTCAGCAATGAATTCTCCAAACAGCCTTCCTATCCGCTCCAGGGTTTCTCCCGGTTCTTTATGCCATGCACCTGCAAAACCTGCAATATGTTCTCTTCCCACATATTCTGTCAGCATCTCCTGGTTCTCCGCATACGAAAAACAGATGAACGGCACTCCTACAGCCGCCAATTCATAGATGGTGGAACCGCCTGCTGTCACCGCAATATCACACTTTCGCATTAACCCTGCCATATCCCTCACATTATGATGGATATGAATATTGGCATGTGCCTTTTCCAACTCTGACATTTCCTGAAAATACGGATGAAACTGACCTATTACCAGGTGAAATTCCAAATCCCTGACATATAGTTTCCGCAGAATTTCCCCGGCAATATTCTCAATGTCACCGCCGCCAGTAGTAATTAGCACGTCTTTCACGTTTTCTCTCATCCCATATGTCGCTGTCAATCTCTGACCACCCGCCACCGACGTATCAACAATATCTGCGGACAGATCCTCAGTTATGCCCTTCTCTGCCGCTATTTGCTGACAAGCCCTGTTCTCTTCATCCACAGCTCTGAACTGCCGGCGTAAAGGCACATACCTGCTGCCGATCAGCAGCCTGGCCGCCTGCTCCCGATACAGCTTTTGGTAAGCTTCCAAACTGGCCGGCGCATTATAATTGATCACACAGTCCACCGGATAACAATGCGTCCCATAATCATCCATCAAAACAGTATAACCAATCTCCCCAAGAGCCTCCAAGTATTTGTCTGTAACATAATAACTATCTACCAGCAGAACAAGCCTCCCTGCTTCCGCCTCTTTTCTGACAGGCTCCTTCTCTGCCAGTTCCTTCCACAGCGGCAGCTCCGACTCCATATCCCGATAGTCCGTCCCAAGAACATAACTTTGAAACCCATACTCTTTTGCCATAACACCTGATTGCTCGTCTGCACACAGAAACCTGATCCCGCCGCGCCCCTCCAACAATGCCAGTTCCTCCGCAATCGCTATGCAGCGCATCAAATGCCCGGCTCCAATCCGAGCATTCCCATCCGCACGTATGATAACCATCTCTAATCTGTCTCCCAGCCACAAGCCCCTGTCCCTGAGCCTGTTACAATTCATTCACTTACTACAATATCCCGAACCATTACATTTTCCATGTCTATCATCATTCTGCAAATCTGACATCATACTGTTTTGACTGTTCCATAAGCCAACGCTGAATCATTTCATAATATTGAGGCAGACGGTGGGAATCGAACCCACGAAATCGCCGCAGATACCCCATTGCATATATAAGCAATCACGAATCCGCCACCGCGTTACCCCTTCGCCACATCTGCCATATCAGCCTATTCCAATCACAAACATTACAGTCCCCCCATACAACGGACTTCCCCACCTCGCATGAAAGTCTTGGGTTTTACTGTGAAAATGCACACAACCCCGCAAGGCGGCACGCCACCTTTGGGAAATGGGTTTGGCGCACTGCTGTCTTGCCGAATAAACAAGGGAACTTATTCGGACTGCGGGGTTTCCGCAAGACTGGTTTAGGACTTTCTCAGTAAAAAATTACTCAAAACAAACCAACTCCCAACACATAGGCGTCCCCATCTTGGCATCCCTGGCAATCCGCTTCCCCAGCAATTCCTCATAATATCTGGTGTGAAGTCCATTGGCAGGTCTCACACTCCGCAGATTTTCCGGTGTAAATACATCTCCGGCCTTCATATCCTTCGCAATGAACAGCGAACGGGAATGTTCCCTCTCCCTCTCCTGGGCAGGCGTCAGAGTATAAGTCACCTTCCCCAATGCCTTCTCAATCTTGCGAATATGGTCTACCATTTGAGCAAATTCCTCCGGTTCCATGGAAAAGGCCGAATCCGCTCCTCCATCCGCACGCCGCAAAGTGAGATGTTTTTCCACCATCCTGGCTCCCAATGCCACACCCGCCCCCGCCACAGCGCAGCCGAACGTATGATCGGATAACCCGGTAAGACACTCAAAAGTATCCGCCATAGAAGGAATTGTCCTTAAATTGACATCCTCATATGGTGTAGGATAGGCAGAAGTACATTTCAACAAAATCACATCTTCGTTTCCTGCCTCCCTGCAAGTATTCACCGCCAGCTCGATATCCGCCAGATGTGCTACTCCGGTAGCCATAATGACAGGCTTTCCCTTTTGTGCAATCTTCCTGATTAAAGGAAGATCTGTGATTTCAAAAGAGGCCACCTTATATGCAGGCACTCCCATCTCTTCCAGAAAATCCACACTGCTGAAATCAAAGGGGGATGAGAAAAATACAAGCCCCATTTCCTCCGCAATTTTTTTCAGCTCAGGCTGCCATTCCCAAGGTGTATATGCCGATTCATAGAGCTTGTGCAGAGTCGTTCCGTCCCAAAGTGTCCCCTGGGTAATCTGGAAACAGGGATCATCACAATTCAAAGTAATGGTATCCGCAGTATAAGTCTGAATCTTCACTGCATCTGCTCCCGCTTCCTTTGCCGCCCGCATAATGCTTACCGCCCTGTCAAAATCCATGTTGTGGTTTGCCGACATCTCCGCTACAATAAATGTAGGCGAATTCTCACTGATTACATGATCTCCTATTCTGATTTCCTTGTTCATCCAAATCCTCCATTCTAGTTCCGCATCTGTCTGTCAGTGCCCAAGTAATCACGATGAATTTCCGGACGATAAATGCTTCGTCCAGAAATCCATCCGGGCACTCACAGGCAGATGCTGTTTTCTTTATTCCAGTTCCGCATCCGCCTGTCAGTGCCTCCTCCCTATTTCAAATGGGTTCCCCAATGGATTCCAGATAACTGTTCATTCTTTTGAACTCGCTCTCGGTATTCGCGCTGTACTGCATCTGAATCTCCCCACCATTTTCCATAAGTGCAATCCTGCCCTCGTTATTATCACCAAAAAGCGTTACATTCCAATCGTACAGCCAATTATCAAAGCGCTGCGGACGCTCTGTAAAAATCTTCTCTATTTTCTCCTTCTCCTCCTGTGTTATCCAGTAAAATTCCTCCGTATTAAACGGCAGGCAGATACTCGCCTGATAACCATACATCGCGACAAGGAAATCGGAGACACTGGGCGAACTTTTCTTCCATTCACCGCCATCAGCCGATACATACACCGGAGGGTCCGGCAAACACGCCTCCGACTTTTTCACCCCTGCCTGGCATACAGCCTGATTTTCTTCATAAAATATAATATAATCGGATTCCAAAGACTCAAAACGATCCGGCAGTATAAGGCTATCCTGTAACCCCTGCAGCTCCGGCGACTTCCCATATTTCAGAAAAAAACTTTTCAGCTCCAAGGGCAGATCCTCCACTCCCACTTCGGCGGCGGCTGCCTCCACCTCTTCCACCGAATAACCTACAGGACTCGTAACCTGAAAAAGCTCCATAATTTCCGTATATTTGTCCATAATTCCTCTCTTTCTCCATGCAGCACATGGAATTACTGCCAAGCCGCACAGAAACGCAATTTTATCTTCAAGATACCAATTATCTAAGCTGCTGCCTCTCTTTATTGATTCCGAAATTCTATTTTCTCATATTGTTTGGTATGACGAATGTCAAACCATCTGTCCGCTGTCATACACAGATAAGTCACATCATACCACACACCTTCTTTACACACCTGAGCCTTCTTCTCTTCCACCACCTCACAGCCGCATATCCTGTGAAGCTGAATCACTCCCTTATTCAAAGAAAACACGTCCCCATACACTGCCTTTTTTTTCAGTGTATCAAAGGCATAATCATACATGCTCATCTCAAGGGAAAGGGCTGTTTTTATGCTGCGCAGCCTCTTCTCCCCCACATAATACCCCCAGCCTATCTCTCCATCCGGATTTTCCAGTCCTGTCAGGTTAATGACACCTGCTGCCGTTTCATCCACTTCAATCATCCAATACCCTACATCCGCATTTTCCCGAATTCCTGCCAGCCACTTCTTCTGCCCCTCGAGGGTCAGCTTCGGATTGGTATTCATATATCTGGTGATATCCTCATCCATCCGCCATCGCATGATATTCTCCAAATCCTCTGTCCAGATCTCACGAAGCGTTACAGCCATATTCCACGTCTCCTCTCACACAATACCCTCCAACACAGCTTTTCCCCTTCACATCGCAGCACTTCTGCAGCGCATTCATTCCTACCTATCTTTCACACTGCTCCAAAAGCTCCCTGACACTGCCTATCTCCAATGACTCTTCCAACGGAATCGCGATTCCCAGCTTTTCCTCTAATTCTCCAATGATTGCCACATGCGCCAGCGAATCCCACTCTTCCACATCCTCTACCCGCGTTTCCTCTGTAATAGTTCCCTTTGGCACATTCAGCACATCTTCTATCAATGCAATAATTCTCTCCGTCATACCTGTTCCTCCTGTTCCGTTCTATAACAATCTCATTTTCCTCTTGACATTTCTTGTCCGGACTATCCTGAATCCTCTCCCATACCATGGTATCATTTTATACCATGACATCACTTTACACCATCAGACATTCTGTACTAATATTCTAATATCAATTATCCAGTCCATAACTGCTGGTTATTATCCTTTTCCTCATTCTGCATCTCTTCCGCCTTTATTGTTATATAATACATCCTCTTTGGCGCATCCGCAAGCTGTAATTCATATTCCACCGCTCCCTCTGCACCTTCCCCCGTTCTTTCATACCCCAATCTGTCATATAATCCGGCCACCGGTGCGTTTTTTGCCGTAGGAATATATATCCCCCTGAGACACTCATAGCCCCTGCTCCGCAGATCCCCTTCCACATCCTCCATAAGGGCATCCTCAATATTCCTCCCCATGACACGGCAGCTCATGACAAAATCCTCTACCACCGGCACAGCACCGGCACAATCCACCACCACAGCCGCCACCACGCCGTTGTCTCCAAAACGGTCGGACACCCCATACAAGTAAACCCTTTTCCTGCCATCTTCCAGCAACGCTGCAATCTGTCCCTGTGTATACCGCCTTGTGGTTAAGTTAAACTGATTTGTCTTATTCATAAGCTGGCTCAGCCTTTCCCTATGTTTTTCCGGCCTTACCCGCACTGCCTCCATTTTCAGCTCCTTCAGATAATCCTCAAAGCTTCCCGCTGACTTCTCCAACCGCTTTCTCTCCACATTGGCCGCATACTGCATAGTCCTGGCCATATCTTCCTCCGTGGCGGATGGTTTTGCAAAATACTGTCCGAAAATCTCACACATGGCCGGCGCCAGCTCTTCCGGCCTGTCCGGAAACTCAGGCACCGTCACCATTGGCAGCATTTCCCTGATTAACTGCCGCTCCGCCGGATTATCATCCCAGAACACAAAAGAATCCACCCCCAGATTCAGCTCCTCCGCAATCTCCCTGATATTCTCATGCTTCGGCGCCCAATTCATGCGCTTTGCTGCAAAACGCTCCGGACGCAATACCATGTGCGGATGATTTCTTAATATCTCCATGGCATCCGCCTCATTGTTCTTAGATACAATCCCCAGCAAAACCCCCTGCCTCTGCATCTGCAAAATGACCCTCTGCAAATTCTTATAAGCCAGACCCACATGCTCCTCCGAAAGCGCAATGGGAGTATGATCATTTTCCCCTGCAAGTCCTCCCCACAAAGTATTATCTAAATCAAGCAACAACACCTTTTTTGGGGTATAGTTTTCTATTCTAACCTTGCTCAATATCAGCTCGCACAGCATCTTCTGGGCCTCATTGCAAAGCAATATTCTCCCCATATACCACATTTTCATTGAGAATGTACTCTTTTCCCCCAATATTTCCACCATATGCCGATAGGGAAATATCCGCACATTGTCATGCGTCCGGCACAGTTCTTCCAATGCCTCCTGCCATAACCACTCCAAAGCCGCCTTCCGCCCTGCATCAGCCATCACATCCAGTTCCAGGCCCCATAGATAGGAATCGGAAATATAATATACCTTCCCCGGCTCCAAAATGCCGCTGACGACGGCAAACCAACGTTCTATCCGCTGCTTTGCCGCCGCCGGCTCCAACTCATGCTCTAACAATTCCATCAAATCCATCACCAGAAAGGTCACATCCGGCCCAAACTTATGATAAGAAGAAGAGGGGTTCGTCAATATGCCAAGCTCATTCCCATACCCTTCCCCGCGATATACTTCCATATGCTTCTGTAACAAACGTATGACAAAATCCATATTCACATTCGACAACAGTGCAACCTTCTGTCCATTCATAATCATCTCTCTCCGCTTCTCAAAAGAACCGTTACATAATAACTGAACCATTCATCCTGAATTTTATCTCTGCAATCTCCCAATCCGTCTGCGTGTCAATATCCTGCACTTCCATGTCCGAAAGAATAAAGGGCAGAATATTCCCCGTCATCAGCCGTCGGTTCCGTTGAAAAGCCTCCGTCCGAAACACATAAAACTGTCCCGCATCATGATAATGAGGTTCCAGATCCTGGGAGCGGCTGTCCAGATATTCCGGATGTTCAAATACCAGATGGCCGTCCCTGATTAACATGGCACGCTGGGGCGGATAAGAAAAAGCCGTCACCGGAATCAAAGTATCCGCATCACTTTCCAACAGACTGTTTACTGCACACCTGAGCTTTTCTCCTGTCACAAAAGGCGCCGTAGGATAAATACAACATGCCAGCCCAAAACGTTCCCCTCGTTTCTCATACTCTGCCAACACCTCCAACAGCACATCATTGGTTGTGGCATAATCATTGGATGTCTTCTCGCTTCGGTAAAAAGGAACCTGTGCCCCATACTCCATTGCCGTCCGCCCAATTTCCTCATCATCGGTGGACACCATCACAATGTCAAACATACCCGACTCCAGTGCAGCCTCTATGGAATACGCCAAAATCGGTTTGCCGCAGAATTCTTTCACATTTTTCTTAGGTATCCTTTTGCTTCCGCCCCTGGCAGTAATAATTGCAATTCTATCCTGTTCCATATCTACTATATTTATCCTCCCATTCTGGTTCTGTATCCGCTACATTCTGATATATTTTGATAATACCATAATATTGAGACATGATATCATAACCTCATGCGCTGAACATGGTCACATTATATCATATCCATGCCCTATTTGCCACTATAAAATAACAGCGTATGGCAGCTCAATCTTCTGTTCTCACCCTTTCAAGTCATTCGACTCCTCATACTGGCGGGCTATATTCTTCTCCGTGGACTTTGCCTTATCGCCTTAATGTTCCTTCCGAATCCGTTCTGATATAGATGTTACCTAATTGCTTGTGCTTCACTCTCGCCCGACTGCGTTTTGCCGCCGGGCTTTTTTGCACCACAAATCGCTGCCCGTCCGGAAACATTTTTCATATTACTTGACATTAGAAAATCCAAATGCTATAATAGCTAATATAATTAGCTAAACACAAAACGGAGTAGCCAACATGAAAGCTGGTTTAGATAAAACAAAAATTATAGAAGCTGCTGCTACTATGGCAGATGAGAGAGGTATTGCTAATGTGACCTTAAAAGTGTTAGCGGCGGAATTAGGGATAAAATCCCCATCTCTATATAAACATTTCAGCGGCGGACTTGATGAACTGAACAAGGAGCTTATGTTGTACGGCTGGCATTCTTTAGAAAATATCATCACAAAAGCCGCCATAGGTAAGGCGAAGGATGACGCAATCATGGCTATATGTTCTGCTTACCGTAATTTTGCTGCCGAGCATAAGGGATTGTTTGAAGCTATGCAATGGTACAATATGTATCGGTCAGAAGAACATTTGCAAGCGACACGAGGTATGATATCGGTTTTTTATCAAGTCCTTGATGCCTATGATTTGAATGAAGAGCAAAAAGTGCATATTGTACGTATGTTTCGGGGATTTCTGCAAGGTTTTTCGTCCATTGAAAGCCATGGTGGATATGGAAATCCTCTGTCCATAAATGATAGCTTTGATTTTGCACTGAGAACAATACTGAATGGTATTCATGATTTACAAATGGAGGCAGAAAAATGAAGCAGTCTTTGAATAAAATCAGCCCATTTAATCATCGTACCGATATGCCTGCATCATTATTCGTAATCAAGAAAATACTTGCCTTTTGGGTATGTTACATAGCAGGTTTGTTTATAGCAGAAGGACTTGTTATTCTTTTGCATTTTGCATTGGGAAAGAACATGCTTGTCGGCGATGTGTTTGAGGCCGGAACTATAACATTGATTACTTATTATGGCTATATCATAATAGCGGGTGCTGCATTGCTCTATTGGAAAGTAATTGAAGCAAATGCAGCCACGACTATTGTATTGGCTTTTGCAGTTACATTGATTGTTGTTATGAGCAGGCATTCTTCTCAAGGATTGTTTGTGCCGCCGGAAAATACTCTTGCATTTGAATGTGCAGGAATAACAGAGGGCGGGAAATTTCCAGTAGAAAATACCGGGCGCGGGAAGGACATTTCTCCGGAATTTGTCATAAAAAACTTATCTCCGCATGCCAAGACTTTTATAATTACCCTTGAAGATTTGAGCCATCCGATGAATAGATTTACGCATTGGGTTATTTGGAACATACCCGCAGCAGATAAAATTCCGAAAGCCATTCCAGCCGGAAAAACACTATCTTCACCAGCGGGTGCGGTACAGGGAATCGGATATGGATTGCACCGTTATGCAGGACCAAAGCCGCCGAAAGGCAAATCCCATAGATATTGTTTTCGGATTTATGCCTTGGACTGCAAAATGAATCTGAAACCATTTTCCACTAAAAGTAAAGTTCTAAATAAGGCATATGGCCATATTATCCAACAAGGGGAAATTTGCGGTTATTTTGAATAAAATGTATTAACGGAAGTACTGGTCTTCCCCAACAGTGACACCACTGTACGCATAAAAATAAATGTGCTTAAGAGACTTTATCTTGCAGAAAATAACCAATTATGTAAAGTATCCATATATGCAGGGGATAAAATACATAGAAAAAAGCTTTTATATATCTCCCTTTATTTCCATTATACAAATAGTAAAACGGAATTGCCAATGCCATCAGCCATTGGTACTCCGAATAGGGCAATAGATAAATTACAGGCCCTCGATAAGGCCAGCCACGAGTCGCCAGAAAAACAAGCAGTCCCGAAAAAGCACATGTAAACAAGGACAACTGCAATTTCCGCGCTTTCAGGAAATAGACGCATACAAAATAAAATACAAATAATATGCCGCCCTCTGTAAAGATACAACTTCCAAATATCGTACCATAAGTATAATGCAATTCATAGTTGAGATGCAGCCTCCATGGTTCTGTTAGAAGTACACATAGAAAAAACACAACGATTTGATGCAGGGCAAAGAACAAGAAATATTTTATTCGTATTCTCCAGTTAACTGCGGATTCCCATATATAAACAATACAACATCCCAGAAATATAGTTGTAAAAATGTTATTTACCAAGTCTTGCTCCCTGCCTCTGTTCATATAATGGGAAAGCAAAATATTTCCCATCCCCATCAAAACACTGAAAGCATACATACGAGCAAGATATTTTTTTCTGTTATGCGTATAATAAAAACCCCATGCACTACAATAAAAAAAGATTGGCAATGCCAGTCGACCAATATAACGTAGCCACATAGGAGCCTGTGGTATAAATTCCCCTATGTGGTCAATCAACATAATAATAATCGCAATCCATTTAAGCAGTCCTGTTGTCATGATCAGTACACTTTACCTTTACCTTTGCATGGTTTGCTAAATGACATATAGTAGAAATGATTTGCCTCGAACCCACTCCTTGTTCCTGTAATGGTACTATTGGCTTCTACTACAATTTCATCACAACTCAAGCCAAGCCAATTCTCCGTGTCATAGAATTTTACAGTCAATCTCGAACTGCTATAATTAGTTATCTCATAGCTTATTGTCGACTTTCCTGTAAAACATTTATTTGAATATAAGATTACCGTATTTGCTTCCCCTGAAAATTCCAATGCCTCATTATTTAAATTTACATAATTGCTCGCACTGGGTCTATCCGTTCCGTAAACACTTATTCCCCCTTGCACCGGACATTCTGTTGAAAGATTTACCAAACTACTGAATGTTTCTTCGGCAAAAGCAGTGTTTTTCATGCCTATTGCCATGACACAGACCAGCAATAAAGAAATAATTTTTTTGTTCATCAATTTCTTCCTCCTTTTGAATCAAATGTTTTTCTTGCCCTTACAATAATTGATTAGTTTCATGTTTTAATTATACGATTCTTACTCATAAAATCCATGACATTTTATGAAAACTTTCAAAACACATTATCACTCTTCTTAATCTCCTACTACCTTCTGCTTCGCCTTCTCCGGTTTCAAATCACATCCGCCACACAGTCACTGATGCGCTCCTCTGCCTCCTTGAGCATATGACTGTAAATATCTGTGGTAGTGGATACATGGGGAATATCTACTCAAAACGCTTTCCACGTAAACGTATGCTTTGAAGCCGTTTTGTGATTTTTGTGAAAAGCATAAAGCATAGGTACCCTAAGATGCCTCCGACTGTATTCATGATAACATCATCAATATCTGCGCTTCGGCCGATAAAATATTGCAGTGTCTCAATCAAGAGAGAGACAGCCAGGACTGTCAGAACTGTTCTGGGAAAGGTTTGAAATTTACGAAACTGAACCGGCAGCAAAAAGCCCAGCGGTGCCAACAGAAGAAGGTTAATAGCAATCTGCAGCATCATCCTCCGAAACCCCATATTGTATACCTGGAGAATTTCGATAAAAGGAATGAAGTTAGGCTTATGGCGAACAAAATTTGGCCCTGGCCTCTGATCGAGAGTGGTCAGATATAATAGTTGCAGGTAAAATGAAAAGCAGAAGAACCAAAGATATTGAACCAAAGGTTTCTTTTTATGGAAAACGACATGCAACAAAATATATCCTACAATAGTAAGAATAAGGGACAATAATAAGAAATGCGGAACATTCCAGGTAAGTAACTGAACAACCTCATGAAAATACATAAGCATCTCCTCTGCCTTACATAAGCTGTATAGTGCTGTAAAAGTTATGTTTTAGTTTTTCCCTTTCCCCTACCCCCCAAGCTTTGAAGCCATTTTGTAATTTTTGCCAAAAGCATAAAGCATAGGTAACCAAAGATGCCTCCAACTGTATTGATGATTACATCATCAATGTCTGCGCTTCGACCGATAAAATATTGCCGTGCCTCAATCAAAAGAGAGACAACCATGACCGTCAGAACTGTTCTGGGAAAGGATTGAAATTTACGAAACTGCACTGGCAGCAAAAAGCCCAGCGGCGCCAGCAGAAGAAGATTTATAACAATCTGCAGCATCATCTTCGGAAGTCCCATATCATATACCCGAAGAATGTCGATGAAAGGAATGAAGTTCGGCTTAAGGCGAGTGACTTGCGTTGCGGATCCATGGGCGAGAGTTGTCAGATATAATACTTGCAGATAAAATAGAAAACAGAAGAACCAAAGATATTGAGCTAAAGGTTTCTTTTTACAAAAAACGATACGCAACAAAATATACAAAAAAATAGTAAGGATAAGAGCCGCCAACAAGAAATATGGAATATTTTCAATAAGTAAACGAATATAATGATTATAATGCATAAATCCCCCTGGTACCTTATATGAGCTATATAGGTGCTGAAAAAAGTTATGTTTTATCACTTCCATGTTCTTCAGACTTTTAGTAAAAGCCCGAAGAACATGAAAATTCAATTTATTCATACACTTTCACTACACCAGTT
Organism: uncultured bacterium; assembly: GCA_947175015.1. Lineage (GTDB taxonomy): Bacteria > Bacillota > Clostridia > Lachnospirales > Lachnospiraceae > Acetatifactor. The sequence goes on along the minus strand of CAMWLE010000006.1, from coordinate 110 downwards.
GCCTCTTTTCCATCTTTTGTCTTTTCAAATACTACAAAATATTCTTTGCTGGTATCTAGTATAATAATGATATAGCCACAAGGGCTATAGAGTTAATAAGTTACAAAGTC
>CAMWLE010000005.1 GCA_947175015.1 uncultured bacterium | reverse complement strand
GAAATAAAGAAGCCTCCGAGATGCGCCAGGCACCCCGGATGGCTCTTTTTTTATCTATGCCCATCATTGTAAAACCGATGATATTAATTACAACCAAGTATATCAATAAAATTTCCATAAAAAACACCTCACCGCGCGGGCATAGTTTTTTGCGTTAGAATATCTGTTCGCCAGGCGAACCACAGATATACTTAGGCATAGTCTTTTTATGCCTTAGAATATCTGTTCGCCTTGTTCCGCCATCTTCATAGCCCTGACTTTGCATGACAGCCCGAACAAATTGATAAAGCCTTCCGCATCGTGATGATCATACAGATCCCCTGTAGTAAAGGAAGCAATGCTCTCATTATATAAAGTATAAGGAGAAGTAGTGCCTGCCTTGATGATATTGCCCTTGTAAAGCTTGAACTTTACTTCACCGGTCACATATTTCTGTGTCTCTTCAATAAATGCCTGTTCTGCCTGACGCAAAGGTGTAAACCATTTTCCTTCATATACAAGATTTGCAAAACGGCTGCCCATTTCCTTTTTCATCGCATAGGTATCCCTGTCGAGAATCAGTTCCTCCAATTGCTGGTGCGCCTCCATCAAAATAGTACCTCCCGGAGTCTCATATACGCCCCTTGATTTCATGCCCACTACACGGTTCTCCACAATATCAATAATGCCGATGCCGTGTTTGCCGCCCAGTTCATTTAGCGTATGGATGATCTCGGAAACCTTCATTTGCTTCCCGTTTACGGAGGTGGGAACCCCTTTTTCAAAAGTCATGGTCACATATTCACCTTCTTCAGGAGCCTTCTCAGGAGTGGTTCCCAGCACCAGAAGATGTGCAAAATTAGGCTCATTGGCAGGATCTTCCAATTCCAATCCCTCATGGCTGATATGCCAGATATTACGGTCACGGCTGTAGGAGGAATCAGCGGAAAAAGGAAGATGGATGCCATGGGCCTTGCAGTACTCGATTTCAGATTCACGGGAATCCATGTTCCACTTATCGTTTCTCCATGCAGCAATAATCTTGATATCCGGAGCCAGTGCCTTGATCCCCAGTTCAAAACGAATCTGGTCATTTCCCTTGCCGGTAGCGCCGTGGCAGATGGCGGTAGCCCCTTCCTTCCTGGCAATTTCCACCAGCTTTTTCGCAATCAGAGGCCTTGCCATAGAAGTCCCCAACAGATATTTGTTCTCATAGACAGCATTGGCCTGGACACAGGGAACAATGTATTCATCACAGAATTCATCAATTACATTTTCGATGTAGAGCTTGGAAGCGCCGCAGGATTTTGCACGTTCCTCCAGCCCGTCCAGTTCCTCGGCCTGCCCGCAATCCACACAGACACATATTACCTCATAATCGAAATTCTCCTTTAACCAGGGGATGATGGCGGTAGTGTCCAAACCGCCGGAATACGCCAGAACTACTTTTTCTTTCATATCATTACCTATGCCTTTCCGTAGCCTGCGGGCAATGTACCGCAGACACAATATTGATAAGACAAATGGATTTGTCTTTTGGTCTGCAAACACTATACAACATTCTGCCGGGAAATGCAAGGGGAAAATGAATAAAAAATTATATTAATGTATAAAAATGCAGATAAAATAAGGAAACTCATAAAAAAAGAAATTCGGATGTATAATTATACATAAAATAAGTGAGAAAAATGCTTCACATTTCCTGTCATGCCGTCTCAGCGGCATAAACAATGAATGAACTGGTACAGGTCAGGAAGAACGTCTGTACCAAGAGAGGGTGTTTACACACCCTCTTATTAACTTGGAAAAATTTCATTCCGTTCACACATAACCGTTTAAAAGAAACATTTACTTATATCATGTCAGATCCCAATTCTTCGATATGGGTACTCCAGAAACCTTCTAAGTCTTCAATGGCAGTGGGGTCAATGTTCATAATTTGCTGTCGGAGCACCTGTTCTGCTTCCGCACATTTCTCCATGCCATCGTCATCGAACACACTGGGGGAGGGTGTGTTTTCTAAGGTTTCCAAAAATAGTTTCATAATCTCCATGAATTGTGGAAAACTGGCGGCGCAGTAGTCGATTCGGTCGTTGCTCTCTATATCCGCAATGTAGACGGGGCCATCAGCCATTACCATAAGAAACATTCCGCCGCTGTAAGGCCAACGGTCTTCAGCGACTGCTACAAAAGGCTGCGTCTCCACATCCCCGGTCCAGAGCGCGTCCGGGGCCAGAAATGTGAATTCTCCCAGCATGGTTCCCGGTGCAGGCAGGTATTCCCTGACCATTTGCAGTGTTTTTTCCATAGTATCCATATTTTCTTATCCTTTTTTGGTTGGTATGTTGCGAAATTTGCTATTTCAAGGCTGAAATGAACGGTCTGACATTCGGCCTTCATTTTGGGGCTAAATTGGAGCATTGTATATATTGTAAATCGGACATGAACAAAAAAACTTAACCTCTGACTTTCAACTTTTTATCCATCGTAGCGGTGCCTGAAATGTTCAACAGCTATATTGTATCATGTCAGCCTATAATATTTTTAACTGCACTGGGGTTCTTGTTTTTGATACTGCTTTGGACAGAAAATCGCCTGGACAGCAAGAATCAACAAGGAATACTATGACATTCGGCAGAATATTCAGGGGGGAAATGAAAGCTTTACTGTTGGGAATGCCTGTTTTTTTGATGGAGAGCGTCTGGTTCTGGCGGCTATGACAACATGGGAGCATACGGATGTGCTGCTGTCAGTTTATCATGAAGACGGGCTGGCATATTGCGGACTGTACAAAATGAGTGAAGCGGACCGGGCATATACATGGTTTGCGCAGGCATATATAGCGCCTCAGAGATACGGGGAAAAAGAGTGCATCAGTCTGCAGGGCCATACGGTACCTTGAGAATGTATGTCAGAGCAATAAGCTACCTCTGTTACAAATGAATCATAGGGAAACTCCCCATTCATTATAACAGATTTTTACAGTTTTGTTCAGAAGACTCATTGAAGAAAGGAAAAAATGTATCTTGACAGTTGTCGAAGGATATGATAGAATCTTTAATTGTGTAAGATAACACATATAAAAAGCAGAGTATCCGCTCTCACCTTACGGCGATTGGGTCAGTAAGCGTTCCCATTTTTAATACATGCGATACCGGAGTGTCCGGTTTCGTTGGCTAAGAGTGTGTAAGTGGATAGTTATGCTATCCACTTTTTCTTATGGAGGTGCAAGACCATTAGCGATTTAATGATTAACGAACAGATTAGGGACAGAGAAGTACGTCTGATTGGGGAGGACGGCGCACAGCTTGGCATTGTGTCCACAAGGGAGGCCATGCGGATGGCAGAAGAGGCGGGGTTGGATCTGGTGAAGATTGCTCCCACTGCAAAACCACCTGTATGCAAGATTGTCGATTACGGCAAATTCAAGTACGAGCAAATCAGAAAAGAGAAGGAAGCTAAGAAGAAGCAAAGGGTCATTGAAATCAAAGAGATCCGCTTATCCCCGAACATCGATACCAATGATCTGAACACGAAGGTAAATGCAGCCAGGAAGTTCCTGAGCAAGGGTGACAAGGTAAAGGTGACGCTTCGGTTCCGAGGCCGTGAGATTGCACATATGAACAACAGCAAGCATATTTTGGATGACTTTGCTGAAAGCCTGTCCGATATTTCAGTGATTGAAAAGGCTCCCAAGGTAGAGGGCAGGAGTATGACAATGTTTTTAACTGAAAAGCGTTAGGGACTATAGAACCATATAGTCCCATGGCTCGCCAAAGTTAAAATATAGATTATAAAAGTTTAGGAGGAATAGGATATGCCCAAAATGAAGACAAGCAGATCAGCTGCAAAGCGTTTTAAACTGACAGGAACGGGTAAGTTGAAGAGAAATAAGGCTTATAAGCGTCATATCTTGACTAAGAAATCCGCTAAGACCAAGCGTAATCTGAGAAAGCCTGCTATTACCGATGCAACCAATGTAAAGAATATGAAGAAGATTTTGCCTTATTTGTAATTCAGGTAAGGATGGCTGAAAGCAAGAGGAAATGAAAAGCGGAATCGAAAAGTGGAATCCGGTTAGTACAGTGGCCAAAGGAATTGCTGATGACAGGCAGAAAGAAATTTCGCTGTTAAGCAGTAGGGGACTGGAAGGCAGGATGCGGAATTGGAATAGGAGGAAAGATAAGAATGGCAAGGATTAAAGGTGGCGTAAATGCCAAGAAAAAGCATAATAGAGTATTAAAGCTTGCGAAGGGGTACAGAGGTGCCAGAAGCAAGCAGTACAGAGTGGCAAAGCAGGCTGTAATGCGGGCTCTTGCCAGCTCCTATGCGGGCAGGAAAGAGAGAAAGCGTCAGTTCAGACAGCTTTGGATCGCACGTATTAACGCGGCTGCACGTATCAATGGTTTGTCATACAGTAGGTTTATGTATGGTCTGAAGCTGGCAGGTGTTGATATCAACAGGAAGATGCTGGCTGAGATGGCTGTGAATGATGCGGAAGGGTTTAAGACCTTAGCAGAGCTTGCAAAGAGCAAGGTTGCATAATGAAGTATTTTATAAGACCCGGTGGAGGAATCTGCCGGGTTTTGTGCAAGTAAAAGTCAGTGCAGAAATATTTAGTGCTGCAGTTTATGGTAGTTGGTGGGATTTTGTGGGAATCTGTCCGGGAAAGGGTGAAGATAGAAGGTTTCTTTCAAGTCTTGATTGGTATATGCGGCGAAGCACGCAAGGGGGCATAAAAATGGATAAAGTATTGGTCGTAGTAGATATGCAGAAGGATTTTGTGGATGGCGCTTTGGGAACAAAGGAAGCAGTTGGTATTGTGGACAATGTGGTTGCCAAGATTAAGGGATTTGATGGCAGGATATTTGCAACTCTTGACACGCATTTTTCCAATTACCTGGAAACGGCAGAGGGCAGAAAACTGCCGGTACCCCATTGTATTCAGGGAACAGACGGGTGGAAGATTGACGAAAAGGTGTTGCGGGCTTTAACGGAAAAAGGATATAAGGCCATTGAAAAGAAGACGTTTGGTTCCACAACTCTGGTGGAAGAAATCCGCAATATGTCAGCGGAGGGGGAGATTTCCATAGAATTGGTAGGATTGTGTACGGATATTTGTGTGGTGTCAAATGCACTGTTGCTGAAAGCATTTTTCCCGGAAACTGCGATTTCGGTTGATGCAAGTTGTTGTGCCGGGGTTACACCCAAGACACATGAAGCGGCATTGGAGACTATGAAAATGTGTCAGATTGATGTGAAGGATTGATGATGTTCTTGCAGGGCGATTGACTTTGGGTGAGACAGGAGAAGGAATATGGCATATTATTTTATTGCAGATACACATTTTGGGCATGAAAACGCGCTTGCTTTTGACAACAGACCGTTTAAAACCATAGAAGAGCATGATAAAGCATTGGTGGAAAACTGGAATCAGGCAGTGGGGCGGGATGATGAAATTTTTATTCTTGGAGATATTAGCTGGTATAATGCCACTAAGACAATTGAGATTGTGAAATCTCTGAATGGCATCAAACATCTCATTGTAGGCAATCATGATAAAAAAATATTGAAAAATAGAGAGCTGCAATCATTATTTGCGGAGATAACGGATTATAAGGAGTTGGAATTGCCGGACGGGAAGGGGGCTGTGCTCTGTCATTATCCCATTCCCTGTTTCAATCATCATTATTATGGATGGGTTCATTTGTATGGGCATGTGCATATAAGCTTTGAGTGGAATATGATGGAGAGAGTTAAATATGAAATGCAGGCATTGTATGACAAGCCATGCCTGATGTTTAACTGTGGTGCGATGATTGATTATATGAATTATACGCCAAGGACTTTGGATGAGATCGTTTCACAGGAGGGGAGTAGTTATGGTGACAGATGATGCAAAAGAAAGTAAAATGCGCACTGCACTGTTTGCGAGGTTGAAGCTGTCGAAGGAAAACGAGAAAATTGCGGAAGTGTATCTGGATATGGATAATCAGGAAGATACACAGCTTTTGACAAAAGTAAAGCATCAGGTTTTACATCGTTCAGTGTATTATGGGGGAGAGGCAGACTATCTGGAATGGCTGCGGAAGAAGAAGAGAACGGAGGAGCTGGAGCGTTATATGCGTTTTCTGGCGGAAGTGGGAGGCTCCACAATGTGGACAATTCTGATCCGTGATCATACTCTGGGCAGGATGGCAGATTTGGACAAAATGCTTCCGTTTCTGAAGGGTGAGCATTCTGAGGAAATGAAGACGGCAATCCGGGCGGAATTGTGTTGTCAGGCATTGATTTCCCAGCATCCGGAGGAGATGAAAATATTGTGCCAAATGGGAGAAGAGAATCCGGAGATGTTTCTTCATGCCATGGATTATTGTTATAATGATTGTAATCATAACACATGGACCGTAGCAGGAGGACGAGGATTGGCAAAGCTGCTTCTCGCCGCTGTCTATCTGTACTGGAAGGAACCGGGGACGGCTGCTTCCGGAGTGGCGGATGAATTGGCGGAGAACCTCATGCAGGCATTTGGGAACAGGTTGGAAGAAGAGGATCAAAATCATATTTTCCGGCGTTCGGAAATTGAATTTATACAGGAATTTGCCAGAACCGCAGGGAAGGATTCTCCTTTTTCCCAGCATGTCCTGTCGATTTACCGTAAAAAGGTTAATATCATAAATACATCGGTATTTGCAGTCTGTGCTTTTCTGGCGTTGAGACATTCGCTGCGGTTTGAAATTATTTTCCGCTTGATGGTGGCAATGGATTCCCTGAACGACAGAGGGTGGAAGGATTGCGCATTGCGGACGGTCAGGGGGATAGCGGATGAAGAATATTTTGAGGGGTGTATGGATGAAATAGAGGATATGTTGCCTATTCTGGATGAGGATTATATCCTGTGGTGTCTGCAGGCGGGATACGACAGGGGTGTGCGGCGTATGGCAGTGAAATGTCCGGAGGGGATGAAGGAGGCTGTTCAGAAGGCGAATTCGGATGAATACAGGAAGCTGGCAGAGTTGTTGCAGGAGGCAAATCCGGCACTGTATGCGCAAATGCCTTCTTATGAGAAAATGTTCCGGGAAAAAGTGGTTGGTGAACTGTTGAAACGGGTCTATAAGGGCAATGATGAGATGAAGCATTATCTTATGGGAGAATGTTCGGTGGAGAAGCTCATTCCAAACATGGATGAGTGGGAATTCAGCGAATATATGTTTCCTGAATTGTATGAGAGAATAGCCCGGTTACCGGAGACAGGGGAGCTGCAGTTGTATCGACGCGCTGTGGTATTAGAAGCTTTGAAGGGGAGAAATTGGTTTTTCGATAAGTATTGGGTGTATGTGGGAGATGCAACTGATAAGTCGGAAGGCAATGTCGGAGCAGACGGCAAACCGGAATCGGGTAGCAAAAATGGCACGGAAGGCAGTGTCGGAATGAATGGCAGCATCGGTACTACGACTATTGGAGGTAAGGCATTTACAGAAGACACGGATTCCGGGAGTGGATCAAAATTTTATGACAAGAGGCAGATCAGAGCCTTATTTCGGATATTTGAGGAAGAAGAACTTCCTTACTGGCTGAGGATAAGTGCTTTAGGCGGCCTATGTGACAGCAGTTTATATGACAAGAAGAGTAAGGCGTTATTTCTGGAACCTTGTGGGGCAGTATTGAAGGATTGTGTGGATCAGAATAGGGAAAATTGGGATGCAGGAATGATGAAGGTGCTGCAGGGAGGCGGCGTTTCAGCACAATATCTGTGTCTTAAGGTTTTGACGCAGTATAGCGGGCAGGACGTGGAAAAGTTCAAGGAAATGCTGTTTTCCTGTGCGGAGACAGGAACGGAACAGATACATGCACAGCTTTTGGCAATTTGCAGAGAACATAGAGAATGGTCAGAGGATATTGTGGCATTGCTTACTTCTAAGAAGCTGAAGGCGAGGACATTTGCTGTTCTGGTACTGGAAGAGTGGAATTCAGTCTCTTATTTGGAGGAAGTAAAGGCGGCGCTTGGGCGGGAGAAGAACAAGAAATTGGCGTCACAGCTTCAGGTGCTTGCAGAAGATTTAGAGAAGGCAAGGGCGGAAGAAGAGCAGCCCCAACAGTCAAAAAGTGAGGAAGAAAGGCTTGCGGCAGAGATTTTGAAAGGCACCAGGAAGCGGAAGGTGGAATGGGTTCAGGGAATGGCGCTTCCCGAAGTGCATCGTCAGGACGGCGCAGTGGTATCGCAGGAGTATATGCTTGCCGTATTAGCAGCTTATGCAGATATGGAGTCTCCGGGTATGAATCAGGAGGCGGAGAAAATGGCGGAAATTCTGAATGCAAGGGAGCTTGCCGCCTATGTGTACTCCGTGTATGACGGCTGGCTGAAAGCTGGTGCGGAGGCGAAGAAGCGTTGGGTGTTGTATGTGGTTTCTATTCATGGCGGTGCGGAGATTATTCCTGTGCTTTATGAACAGATCAAAGAATGGTCAGAGCATTCCAGGGGAGCCATAGCATCGGACGCTGTGAGGGCTCTGGCGTTGAACGGCAGTTCTGAGGCGCTGCTTTTGTTGGATCAGATGTCAAGGAAATTTAAATTCCGCCAGATTAAGAACGCGGCGGGGGAAGCGCTTTCTAATGCGGCATCAGAACTTGGAATCAGCAGGGAAGAACTGGAAGACAACCTTGTGACGGATATGGGATTTGACGGACAAATGGAAAGGACATTTGATTATGGCCCAAGGAAATTCATAGTCCGTCTGAATCAATCCTTGGAATTGGAAGTCTATGACGAAAACGGGAAGCGGTTTAAGAACTTGCCCTCTCCTGGGAAACAGGATGATTCGGAAAAGGCGAATTCGGCTGTGAATGAGTTTAAACAGTTGAAGAAGCAGTTAAAGACGATGGTTGCCAGCCAGAAAATCCGTCTGGAACAGGCGCTTAGTATGTCACGGTTTTGGCAACTGGAGAAATGGAGGGAGCTTTTTGTCAAAAATCCTATCATGCATCAGTTTGCTGTGGGGCTAATCTGGGGTGTATATGTGGACGGTGTATTGAAGGATACGTTCCGATATATGGAGGATGGCAGCTTTAATACAGTGGATGAGAGTGAATTTGTGTTTCCGGAATTGGGGGCTTTGGCGGTTGCTTCTCAAGCTGAGGCAGGTTCGGATGGTATCGCTCAGGCAGAGGTTGGCTCGGAGGGTATCGCAGAGGCAGGTTCGGAAGGTATCTCAAAAGCTGTGATGTCATCGGATGACATGTCAGTGAGGATGGTGATTGGCTTGGTACATCCATTGGAATTGTCGGAAACAGAGCTGGCAGCATGGAAGGAACAGCTTTCTGATTATGAGATTATCCAGCCGTTTGCTCAGTTGGAACGTCCGGTTTACCGGGCTGCCATAGAAGAAAAGGAAGCGTTTGCCATTGAGAGATTTGATGAGAAAACCATCAATGGATTTGGACTGTCAGGAAAGCTTCTGGGCCAGGGATGGTTCCGTGGAGAAGTATTGGATGCGGGATTTTTCTATAATTATTATCGCAGCGACGGGAAGTTTGGCGCTGAACTAACCTTTTCCGGTAGTTCAGTGGGGTTTGAAAATGAGGAAGTGACGGTACATAAGCTGCATTTTTATCGGTTTGATGGCAGTGCGCGTCATGAATTCTGTGAGAGAAGTCGATGCAAGGCCGGAGAAGTAAACCCGCGGTATTTCAGCGAAATTCTCCTGCAGATAGCAGCGGCAGTAGAACCTCGTACAAGAGAAGCTTGAGGATATTGTCAATTCATATGGCAAAGTTGGCGGCAGGGCGTGATAACTCTGCCGTTTTTGTGTTAATGATGTACTGCAAAGAATGGAACGGGTGGTTAGAATGTGATATATCATAAAAAATGAACACTGGAAACCTGGAAGGAGAAATTTGCAAAGAAGTTTGGACTGGGTGGTTTTGGTTGTAAAATTTGTGGAGCATGATATAATAAATTTGATGAGGGTATAAAGACAGGAGATGAAGGGGTATGAAGAGCCGTTTTATTCAGATGAAGATTTTAGAGATATGACAGTATTGCATGGGGAGAGGGGCACAATGGATCCAATGGCCGATGGAAATTTCCGGCTGAACCATGAAGGGATAGTTTTGCCGACGCTCACCAGGGGCGTATAAGTTTGGATAGAGGGTATCGGTATGCACTTTTATTGGCAGAGGAGCATTGTATGGCGGATTTGATGGAAAACCTGAATGAAAAGCAGAAGGAAGCGGTGTTGGAGACAGAAGGGTATGTAAGAGTGATTGCCGGTGCGGGCAGCGGGAAAACAAAGCTGCTTGTGAGCCGTTATGCCTATTTGGTGCAGGAGTATGGAATAGATTCTTCTAATATTTTATGTGTGACCTTTACCAATAAAGCTGCAGGTGAAATGAAAACGAGGATACGAAAATTAATCGGAGAGGAAAATGGCGCCAGTCTGGTATGCACTTATCATGGTTTCTGCCATCGGCTTCTGCGGGAAAACCCGGAGAAACTGTTTCTGAACAAACAGTTTCAAATCATTGATAACCAACAGCAAAAGGCATTTTTAAGTGAAATATATCAGAAATATGAATTGAAGCTGGACTATGCCAGTTTTGAGTCCATTCTCAGGAAAATAGGGCTGGTGAAGAGGGATACAGGATATGTGACCAGAATATGTAATCCGGAACCATGTCAGATTTTAAGCGAAATAAAGAACCAGGACGATCGTATCATAGAAGAATTTCTTCAAAAACAGAAAGCTACGTATTCACTGGATTTTCACGATTTGATTTCTTTTGCTATATATGTGCTGGAAACTGATGCGGAAATCCGTGAAAAATGGCAGGATAGATTGAACTATATCATGGTGGATGAGTTCCAGGACAGTTCTTCCATAGAAATGCGCCTGGTGGATATTCTGTCTGACAAATTCCGGAATCTCATGATTGTGGGAGATCCGGATCAGAATATTTATGAATGGAGAGGTTCTGATGTAAAGCTTCTTGTGGATTTTGATAAAAATCATGAACCTACTAGGACGATTATTCTGAATCAAAACTATCGTTCCACACCCCAGATTCTTCAATGTGCTAATACCTTGATAGAAAAGAATGAAATACGGCTGAAAAAGGATCTATTTACTCACAATCCGCCCGGTGCACCGGTGGTTCATTACCATTCCAAGTCGGATTTGGAAGAAATGGATCAGGTAATCGGCAATATAAAACGTTTATCCGAAAAGGAAGGTTTTCAATATTCAGATTTTGCGATTTTGTATCGTTCAGGCTTCTTATCACGAATCGCGGAGAAAAAGCTGGTGGAGAAAAATATTCCCTATGAGATTTATGGTGGTGTCCGTTTCTATGAGAGAATGGAGATCATGGATATTCTGGCATATTTGAAGTTAATTGCCTATGATGATGACCTGTCTTTCCGGAGGATTATCAATACCCCTCGCAGGAGATTTGGCCGCGCGAAGATGAATTATCTGGAAGAGTTGAGGAAATATGGTGCGGACAAAACTTTATTTGCTACACTTTCGGAACATTTGGATGAAAGGGAGTTTATCAACAGCGAAGCGGGTTCTTTTGTACGGTTGATAGAATCTATGCGTGAAAGTTATAAGTCAAAGCGTATCTCAGATATTGTGAATGAGGTGACGAAAAATTCCGGTTATGAAAGTTATATCCGGGAGTTGGGAGATGAAGAGCGACTGGATAATCTGGCCGAGTTTAAGCGTATTGCAAATGAATTTGAACGGGAATTCGGTGAGAATTTAAGTCTGGAAGAATTTTTACAGCAGATTGCGCTGCAATCGGAGGACAATAGCGAGAAATCCAAAGATGCCGTCAAACTGATGACCATACATTCTTCCAAGGGATTGGAGTTTCCGGTGGTGTTCATTTTGGGATTTACGGAAGGGGTATTCCCTTCGTCGAAGACGCTGGGAGAAAGGAAGAAGCTGGGATTGGAGGAAGAGCGCAGATTGTGCTATGTGGCAATTACCAGGGCAGAAAAGTATCTTTTCCTGATGGAATCCGAGGGGACTTCGCAAAATGGGATAAAGAAGCTGATATCACGATTTTTGGAGGAAATCGGAGAGAAGAATTATGTTAGAATCGGTCGGATTTCGGAGGAACTGGCCAGGGAAAGTCGTGGATATACGGCGAAGCTGAATCGTGAAATGCAGTCAGAACCCACAGGCAGCAGGAAAATCGGCGATATTGTGGAGCATCATGTGTTTGGGAAGGGAACCATTGAATCCATTGATGCGAAGCGTGGAAGTTACGCCATTAAATTCGAGAAACTGCAGCAGGTCAGAAATATTTCCAGCAGCTATTTTACGAAAAAGCATGAAGATTTGGGACTGAAAAATGATAACACTAAGGAGGCAGCATCAGAGGCGGCTGCGGGTAAGGCAGGGGAGACTGCGGATAGAAGAGAAAGGCATGGAAATGTAAAGGATGCTTTCATGTCGGAGCTGCCGTTGATGGCTGAGGAGTTGATGGTGGGTGCGCCGGAATCAGGAAGTGTGGGTAAGTCAATAGGGGTTGAGGAATTATCAGTGGCAGACAGGGAGCCGATAGCAAATGTGTTAGTACCAGGCGGTGTCAATAAGCTGATAACAGCAGCGGCGCTGCCTGGTAGTGTTGGGGAGTTGACTGTACATGAGATGGTGCCTGGTAAGATCAAGAAAACTTTGACAGGGACAGAGCAATATTATGGAGCAAGTGAGTATCAGGAAGCGGGTAGAAGCAAAGAAAACGATGGCTGGAAAGAAACGAATGAACGGGGAAAAATAAATGAATGGGAAGAAGCAGATGAACGAGAGAAAATAAATGAATGGAAAGAAACAGATGAACGGGAAAAAATAAATGGCTGGGAAGAAACAGATGAACGGGAAGAAATAAAGGAATGGGAAGAAGCAGGTGAATGGCAGGAAGAGGATTTTGTTCTGAGTGTGATGAATGACAGACAATGGAATTCAGAACCGTCAAGTTCGGAAGAGAGTAAGGAAGAGCTAAAAGAGCAGCATGGAGCAAAGATAAAGAAATTAAAAGAAAACAGTCCCAATTTGTGGAAGCAAGAAGAGGTGCCACATTCCGGCTGGAATTGTGTAGGGGTGGAGGATTTGGGGGCGCCGGTAGGAATCTGTGAAATGTGCGGCTATCAGATTATCCGCTATGCACATCACATGGAACATCCAAGATATCGAAGTTTATCCGTAGGTTGTGTGTGTGCGGGCAGAATGGAAGGAGATGTTGCGGAGGCAAAACGCCGTGAAGCAGATTTTAAGAACACACAGGTCAGACGCATGAAATTTTTCCAGCGTAAGTGGAAACGGTCAAAGAAAGGAAATGAGTATCTTAAAATAGACGGTCATGTGTTAGTGCTTTACAGCCAGGAAAAAGGGAAACATATCTGGAAATATGCCGTTGACAATGAATTTTGTAAAACGGAATATTCCACAAGGGAAAGTGCAATCGCAGGTGTATTTGACGCATTGGAAAAAGTGCGGAGCAAGAAAAAGTAGTTCTATATTCCGGGAAATTATGCCTGGCAGCAGGAGTATTGCTGTGAAATGCAGCTTTGAGATCAAGGAGGTTATAATGAAAATTTTTGAACGATTCAGTAAGAAACATTCTTCGCAGACATCAAAAACATTACAGGGGAAAGCACAGAATTCTAATAGTAATCCAGAGCAGGACACTTTCGGGCTGCTTTTGTTTGCCAAAGTACTCAGTGCGGAAGATGTGGCGGAAGCAGCCAGGAATATTTTCGGCGCGAATGCTGTTCGGTCTGTGGACAAGAGTTCACCTTTGGCGCCGGCGCTCATATTGAACTTAGAGCAGGTGGAATTTTGGTGCAGTTGTATGCCCATGCCTCAGCCGAAAGAGGTATGTGATTTCTCGCAAATCCAGGGAGGTCTTTTTTCAGAGCAGGAGAGAGAGGAGATTTTAAATCATAAGTCGTTCCTGGTACTGAGTCAGCAGAAGGGCAGCGGTACATTGGAGGATAAGCGGCGTATCTGCTGTTTGTTCACACGTTTGGCAGGTGAACTGATGAAGCGAGAGGATGCCGTAGGTGTATTTATCAATGCAGCCAGTTTGATGATCAGCCGTCAGGTATATCTAAGGTATGCGGCTATTTTGGAGGAAAATCTCAATGATCCGGAGTATTTTCCGGCACCTTTGTGGATAGGGATTGTGCATGCTTATTCAAAAGAGACGCCTGTGATCGCTACCATGGGGTTACGCCAGTTTGGTTTTCCGGAGCTGTGTTTTTCAAATCCTGTGTCCGAGTGGCCGGAGATTCATCAAAAGTTGTATTTGATGTCCATCTTTCAGATTACCGGAAAGGAATTGTACAAAAATATGGATACTATAGAATTTACAAAAGGTAATCTGTCTGTCTTTAAAGAACAGGATGGAGTATTGTATATTATAGGTGACAATTAAAACAATCATAAATTCAGCCTTTGATATTTTCATTTTCTGAATAGGCTGATAAATCACAATGTCATTTACTTAAGGCGTTTCATCTCGTGCTGTTTGATGATACAAATGAATCATTCAGGGTTTGGATGCTGTTCACAAGGCAGGGATTTTAAGTTAATGATATTGTTATAAATCAAGGTGTTCAGAGCGATTGCGGAAGTAAAAATTAATATTTGCTGTACTTCAATTCACAGTTCCTGAGAATATGCAGTACCAGGGCAGTGTCAAATGAGCTATGTATAGCCTGAGCAAAAGGCGGGACAGGGGTGTAAACATGAAGCCTGAGATTTCAATTGGAGCACAAAGCTTTGAAGATATACGAAACGAGAAAGCATTTTATATCGATAAAACGGATTTTATTCGGGAGTGGTGGGAAGGGTTGGATGTGGTTACTTTAATTACCCGTCCCCGCAGATTTGGAAAAACATTAAACATGAAGATGGTGGAATGTTTCTTTTCTGAAAAATATGCGGGAAGAAGTGATCTGTTTGAAGGGCTGTCCATATGGAGGGAAGAAGACTATCAGGAATTGCAGGGAACCTGGCCTGTGATTTTTTTAAGCTTTGCAGATATCAAAGGAGCAACGTTTGAGATTGTCAGAGGCAGTATGGTGGAATCTTTGATGGAGCTGTATAAAAAGCATTCTTACTTGTTGGAGGGAAATATCCTTACGGAAGATGAAAAGCGTGATTACTGTACGTTGGGGCAGTATGTCGGCAGGGATAAAAATGTGAAAAAGGAAATTTCGGAAGATACGATAGCATGGGCGCTAAAGCGTCTCATGTCTTATATGGTACGTTGGCATGGGAAGAAAGTGATTGTGCTTCTTGATGAGTATGATACTCCTTTACAGGAAGCATATGTTTATGGGTATTGGGGTCAACTGACTTCACTGATACGCAGTATGTTCAATTCAACCTTTAAGACGAATGACTATCTGTATCGTGGATTACTGACAGGCATCACAAGAATCAGCAAAGAATCCATTTTCTCTGACTTAAATAATCTGGAGGTTATTACGACCACATCAGAGAAGTATAGTACTTTTTTTGGGTTCACAGAAGAGGAAGTCAGTGCATCGCTGGCGCAGTTTCATCTGGAGAATATGCTGGATGAAGTACGTTGTTGGTATGATGGATTTCGATATGGCAGCAGAGAAGGAATCTATAATCCATGGTCAATTACCAAATACCTGGATACAGGCAAATTTGGTTCATATTGGGCAAATACCAGCTCAAACAGCCTGGTTGGAAAACTCATTCGGGAAAGCGGTCCTGAGATTAAGGTGGCGGTGGAGGATCTGTTGGAAGGCAGGTCAATTGAAACAAGTATCGATGAGGAGATTGTGTTTGAACAATTGGGGGATAACGATGAAGTCATCTGGAGTCTGCTTCTTGCATCAGGATATCTAAAGGTAGAGAGTGTATCGGAGGTTGATAGTGATTCGGATGCGGTGTACAGATTGTCCTTGACAAATTTAGAAGTCAGAAAAGAATTTCGTAAGATGATTCGGAATTGGTTTCAGAAATCTTCGGTGCGTTACAACGATTTTGTGAAGGCGTTGCTGGCCAATCAGATAGGGTATATGAATCAATATATGAACAAAATGACTTCATCCGTATTTAGTTATTTTGATAGCGGAAAATATCCGTCCGAACAAACAGAGCCAGAGCGATTCTATCATGGATTCGTATTAGGATTGATCGCAGACGCGAAGCTTGACTATATCATTACCTCTAACCGTGAGAGTGGTTTGGGCAGATATGATGTGGTTATGGAACCGAAGAAGGAAAGTGATTTTGCCTATGTATTTGAATTTAAGGTGAGAGATCCGGCCTCAGAGGCGACCTTGGAGGAAACGGTCCGTAATGCGCTGCGGCAGATGGAAGAAAAAGATTATGATGCGATGCTGGTAGATAGAGGGATTCCACGGGAACGCATACGGCATTATGGGTTTGCTTTTGAGGGGAAGAAGGTTTTGATTGGTGGTTAGGGAATCTTGTTAAATAGAACGCCTGATTGTGTTTTGAGGTTGATGATGCTGTAGAATTAAAGTTATATGGCGCTTATCGCAAAAAGCGAACGTTCGCCGAAATACAGTATACGAATTTAGGTATGTGTTTTATAATGGGAATAGATTTGATTTTGTGTTATGCCCCTATGAAATCAGATGACAGATGAAAATGAGGGAAAGAGATTCAGATACAGAAAGAAGTGCAAAGGTGTATACAGTTAATATTGTGTAGGGTTTAACAAGACTTTGAACACAGATATATGTGGTGCATTTGGCTGTTAGATAAAGTAATTGGAACTTTGTACGTTGATAGATGTTTTTACATTACTTTTAATGGAATATGAAGCAGTTGTGGAATTAGGATGGATTTTATAATTATTGATAAAATGCAGAGCTTTTGCTGGTAGGTGTCAGATTATAATGGTGAATGAAGGATAATTCGGGATTATCCTGTAAGAAGTGTAAAGGATAATTCCTGATTATTGAGGATTGGGAACTTATCGTGGGATAGTTTAGAAAAATTTGTAAACACCAAAATATATTAATAATCGAGGGTGGAACATATGCAATTAGTTATTTTAGCAGCAGGAAAAGGAACCCGAATCCGAAATTTAACTTCGAGGAATAAATGTTTGCTTTCAGTTCATGGAAATCCTCTTCTTTATTATAATGTAAAATTGGCAGAGACAATTCATGCATCCAAAACCATTTTGGTTGTTGGATATAAAAGAGAAGAGGTTATTTCATATATAAGTAATAATTTCTCTGATCAGAATATTTCTATTTGTGTTCAGGAGCGTCAGGACGGTATTGTGGGTGCACTAAGAACATGCGAAAAAGAAATATCTGATGACTTTCTTTTATGCCTTGGTGATGAATATCTACTAAATCCCAAAATTTCTCAAATGTATACATTTTGGAGTCAGAATGCATGTGATATTTTATGTGGAATTATCCCTAATAAACCGTTTTCTGAAATAAAGCGTACCTATGCACTGAGACTAGATGGCAATTATGTTAAACAAGTAATTGAAAAACCCACACAACCATTTAATGATTTATTGGGAACCGGTTATTGCATGTTCAGTCATAAACTGCTACGCTATCTTTCTGATGTTCCATTGGATCCTATAAGGAATCAATATGAACTTTGTGACTGGATACAAATTGCTATTAACAAAGGGCATATATGCAAAACATTTTCCGTTGGGACAGATGCTTTTAATATAAACAGTACCAATGATTACAAAATTGTTGAGTCACAAAATACCTAAATAAGAACATGGAGGAGCTGCAATAATGAAAAAAGCAAGTTTGATTGTTTCCATTGATAATGACTATGAATTGGCGAGTAATTTTTTTAATATGCTTTTTCTCATTAAAAATATTTCTGACTACGAAATAATAGTAGTTTCTGATAATTGCGAAAATTATAAAACAATTATGCTTTTGCGGGAGTATGATAGAAATGGGCAAATCAAATTAATAGAATTAACAGAGAGACATGGATTTGGAAGGGCAAATAATATTGGGGTTAAAAACAGTACAACCCCAAATTTATTTTTCATTAATACAGATATTATTTTAATCGGAAATGAACTTGATGAATTGCTTCAGGCAAAAGAGAAATTTAACTGCAAAGCTATACAGCCGTTACTTTTGTATCCGCAAACCGGAAAAATACAGAGTGCAGGGCATATATTTGGTACTTTATTTAATCGCCATGCACTTGAAAACAATGATCCTGCTATCCTTGATGGAATAGACGCTGTTGAACGCTCAGCTCTTACAATTGCATTTTGCCTGTTCGAAAAGGATATATTTTGGCAGTATGGTGGATTTAATGAGTTTTATTACAATGCATATGAAGGTTTAGAATTGACTGCACGCATCCATTATGCTGGTTTAGGCTGCAAACTAATTCCCTCCATTAAAGCTTATCATATCAGACAAGCTACCAGAAAAAATATTTATTTAAATGAGGAGCAACAAACCCCTTACTTTTGGACCAATTGTATTTTATACATAAAAGAAGACTATAGTGATTTTATAACTCATTATATAAGCCCTGCATTATTAGCAAAAAAATATACAGCTGTTTCATTTACTCATTTAGATTTAATTCCTTTATTGGAAAAAACAGGATTGCATATTAACGAAACAATAAACATTCAGTTGTCAGGTAATATAGAATTATTTAATGTCCTTCCATATACCTTGTTGAAAAGTTCTTCAAACTATCTGTTTGTTTGTGAAAACTTCACACAAATAACATCAAATAAACTATGGTTTCAATTACGTAAAAATAGGAATGATATAGTAATTGACAGCAACGGCAATGTAATAAGTCTTTCTAAATTTTTACAGATATAAGATATTTCAGGGAGTAGCTCTCAAAGTAACTTTTGCTTACAAGAGAGCTACCCTTACCATAAATATGGAGTAAGATAATAGGTTTCATCATTTGGTTCCTTATCCATCATAAAACTTATTTTTTTACCGCACATTTTCTTTCCATTTAACTCATATATTTTTCGATAGTGACTACCGATATTTTTTGATAGTTTCAAGCATTTATTATTTAAATCACGGGCAGTTTTCACTTCATTCTTTTTAAAATAAAATACAGATTTTACACTCAGCAAAATCAACTGATAACGCACAGAAGGCTGATATTTCACAGCAAATTCTGCTTCAAATAAATCTTCTTTGATATCTTGATAATCTGATAAATCATATACAATTTTTAAAGCAGCTAATTTGAGTTTCACTTTGGCATATAATTCTAAATAATGCCTGCAAAATAAGGAATTTGAAAGCTTCTCCAGCTGTAGCAGCAGTTCTGTAGAGGGTGAAACAATATATTTTGCATACAATATTTCAGCTTCACATTCTATTTGCCGCCTTTGTTCACTTTGGATAGATTTAAAAATCTCAAATCCCTTTTCTAAGTATGAAATGGATCGCTTCATATCTATAGAATATGTTCCTCTTCCAAAATCCATATATGCAAATCCAACATGTGCGAGATAATCAAGTTTTTCTGCTGCAGAAATACATAACTGAAAAGATTTCTCTGCACTTTCATTTTGATTTAACAGTAATTGTGTAACCATGCTTCTATTAAAACAATGAACATATGTAAAATCCACATCTTTAGACCGGAACGGCATATTGGATAAGGTAGTCTGTATCTGTTTTATATTATCAAATATTTTATCTGTTTGAAAATCCCAAAACTGCATATTAACTTTTTCTATTGATGACCGAAGTAACAGTCCTGTCAGAAACTTATTCTTTTTAAGATATTTCTTACTATATTTAATAATTTTATCATATATATTTTGTATCGTACTGTGGTCATTTTCATACATGGATGTTTCTGCAAAGACAAAAAGATCTTTGATTTCTTCTTCAGTAAGCTCCTCGTCAAAGTCTATGTTACTTATCAAACCTTGAGATATTTGATAAGCTGGGAATAATTCTCCTTTATAATAGTATTCATCTCGGAGTTTTCTTGCATCTGTAAAATAACTGCTTCCATAATCAGAATTTAGTATCAGTGATAAATAGTGTATTCTATTTAAAGTGCCATTTTCATTTATCAGCATTTTAATATTTTTAACAGTACTTCTTGAAACTTTATGCATTTCAAAGTATGCCTGAACTAATAAATCATGAAATGGGTATATAAACCCTCTAATCTTCTTAAATAGTCTTTCTTTAATAAGAAAATGGACTTTTTCTTCCTCAAAGTACGAACACAATATTTCAAATTCTATTCCTGAATTTACATAGTATACTAACTCTATTAATGGATTATATTTCTTATATTCATTTAGTATGGTTTTATATATATTTAAATTTGTAATTTGAGGATTGGTCATTTCTTTAACAACCTTCACATTTTGGGAGATTGTTTCTGTATCCGTTCCGTTCTCTAATAATGACCAAATAATATTGGAGAATATTAAGACATCATCTGTAGCGCGGTTATATGTTATGTCAAAATTATCTTCTAAATAACAACTTAATGTTGCATCCTTATCATCCTTTGATAAACCATATAAATCAATATTATACAATTTGTCTGAAAATTCATTTGCGTTTTTCAGGATATGTTCTCTTGATGCGAAAATAAGTGTCTGAGAACAATTATATTGCATATATTGACGTAACATGCATTGGATTACTGCCAAATGCTTTGCTGATAATTTATGGATATCATCCAAAATAACCACTTTTCTAATGGATGTATTAGTTGGAAACAACAGATTAAAATTCTGGGATTTTGTTTGTTTATATATATATTCTATTATTTCTTCTGCTTTTCCCTGTAAACCTGATATTAAATCCCCATATAATAACCCCTGAATTGGACTAATATTATTCTTCAATTCTTTAGAAACCAATTCTAGATCAAATTCCCAAATTTTCCCCAAATTTAAGTATAACAAAAAACGGCATAAATTATCTGCATTGTATGTATTATTATAATCAAATTTTACATGAAGAATATCGAAACAACTTTCTAATTCATTATGTATTTGATTTAACAAATAAGATTTGCCAGTAGCACCTGTTCCATTAATCTCTATAATGTTGTTTTCTTTCCCTGATTCCTTAACATAATTAAAAGCATCAACCAACGCTTTTTCCTGCTTAGCATATGATACATTTAGAACATGCTTTTCAATTATCTTGACATCGGAAATTTTATATTTTGTAAGTGTCTTTCCGTTTTTTCTAATGGTAAGATTTATATCGCCAGCAAAAATTCTGTCCGCAATAAATTCAAATTTAAGGCCATTCCAACCCTCCCCAATATCGAATTCTTTTGCATTTGTTAAAATAGAAGAACGGATTGAAAATTTAAAAATGTCGCTTTCCAATTGACAATCTTTGTAGTCAATATTTGAGTATACATTAAGATACAAAAAATAAGGAGTACGATAATTTAATAGTTTAGTGAATAGATATTGCGTACTATCAGGGTCCTGTTCTGTAATGAGACATTGTTTAATCATACATCCTTTTTCTATACTTTTATTATAGAAGCTATCATTTTTCTGAAGCTGATACTGTTGGCATATATCAGGATTTTTTAATAGCCACTGTTCAAATTCTTCTTTCAAAACTAAAGTAATTCCTATATTAGTTTTTATCTTAAAATCAGTTAAACGGTATATATAATTTTCCGGAATAGTATTATTGCTTATAAAATTTATTGTAACTGGATTTTTATTCAGAAATGCAGAAATCAATGTAGGATCTAACTGCGATTTCTGTAAACTGCGCTTGCTCGGATTTGGTGTGAATTTTGCTTCTGCCCAGTACTCCATAGTCTGATCAAAGAATGTATATTTGCATTGAATGTCTTTATTTCCGTCCCACGATCCTTTTGTTTGCTCCCATTTACTTCCAGGATAACGGTTCTGTAAATAAAGTAAGGCCAGCTTTTCAAATTGTGCCGAATCAATATTTGTATAATTAAACATAATACGCCCTCTAAAAATAAATGGTGTTAGTCAGTACGCGGGTTGGTGGTACAATTTCAGTTTTTCCAACACCTTAAAATATACGGACTACAAATGGGAAAAAGTATCTTACCAACCCATATACTGGCTAGCACCAAATAAATAGTACCCAACACCCGATAATCAGGAATTATCCTTTACACTTCTTACAGGATAATCCCGAATTATCCTTCATTCACCACCATCAGATTCCTGGGATGTTTATTAACAAGAATATCTTTCTGCTTTGTATTCGACACATGTGTATATATCTCCGTTGTACTGATTGAGCTATGTCCTAGCATCTTCTGTATGTATCTGATATCCACGTCCTGTTCCAGTAATAGGGTGGCAAAAGAATGCCGGAACATATGGGGTGTGATATGTTGGCTGATTCCGGCAAGTTCCGCATAGCGGTTTATCATGAATCTGACAGACTGATCCGACAATTTATGGCGCAGTCTGTTTACGAAGAAGTATCCGCAGGCTTCAATATCCGCTCTGAAGGTTTCCTGATACAGTTTTAGCGCGTCAATTACGTCCGGGTTGCCTAATTGGAGGATTCTTTCCTTGGAGCCTTTCCCATAGATCAGGATATTGTTACTTTCAAGGTCGATATCCGAAGGTTTTAAGGAACAAAGTTCTGAGATGCGTACTCCGGTGGCAAATAATAATTCAATTACAGCAATATCCCGAATGCAGCACCGGAGCTGGTATTCAGATGCAGTCTGATTTTTCTGGTCATAAAGCGTGGACAGGAATGCCTGAATAGAATGGAAAGGGATGGTCTTTGGCAGGAGTTTGGCTTCCCGGAAACGGATATCGAGTTTCACAAATGGATTTTCACTGATTAGTTCCCTGTATTCCAGATAGTGGAAAAAAGCCTTCAGGCTTGCTATTTTGCGCTTGACAGTTTTGGGCTTAAATTGCTTATGCAGTTCAGTAATGAAATGATCAACTGTGGTTCTGGAAGTGTAGTCAGTCAAATCGGTGCAGAAAAGCTCGTACTGTTTTAAATCAATCCGATAGGATTTCAGAGTTTTGGCATCCAGCCGTTTGCGGTATTCACAGTATTCAATATATTCGGTGAAGTAATAGTTTAATGTATTCATAAGTAGGAGTTCTCCTTCGTTTTTTAATATGATAGGCGTTGCAAAACTCTGAAAACCGCATAAATACAGACTTTTTATTGCCGTATTTTTGTTTCACTCATCACCTGATGATAGATATATTACATAAAAAGATTGTTTTAATACAGATAATATAAACATCTTAATGTGCAGGGGAGACAAATTCTGGGCGGTGCGTTTCACAATTACCTATTTTATTATTATGGTTTTTTATGCAGGATTTGTCTATCAGATTTAAGGGGATAGAGAAATATGATTGCGTTTTCTAATAGAGAGGCGCAGAATATGGAAAATCAGTGCAAGGAGTGCGTTCGGAAGGGGAGATATTTCTAATGGTTAAGATTGTCAGGAAGATAGAAAATGAGAATAAAAGAAGAAAAATTTGAGGTGTTGAAAGATTTGAAACCCGCTCATAGCTTGTAAAAATTCAATTACCGTGGTATGCTAATTACAATAAGGGTGTATAAATATGATATCGGCTATCAATGAGCGTGTTCGGAATTCTATGGGTTTTAAAGCTTAAATACATGATGGGATAGAAAAGAGGGGTGATGGCGTCTATGTTTGGTAAAGTTGCAATTGGTCTGCAGAGCTTTGAAGAGATTAGGAGCAAGAATATTTTTTATGTGGATAAGACGGATTTCATCCGGGAGTGGTGGGAAAATGAAGACAGTGTCACCCTGATTACCCGTCCCAGACGTTTTGGAAAAACTTTAAATCTGAATATGGTGGAATGCTTCTTCTCCAATAATTATGCAGGCAGGGCAGACCTTTTTAAGGGACTTTCCGTATGGAGAGAAGAGAAGTATAGAAAACTGCAGGGAAGCTATCCCGTGGTGTTTTTGAGCTTTGCGAAGGTAAAATCGGCGGATTATGAGGGGATGAAATATTCTATAGCAAATATGATCTTTGAGGTTTATCAGGAGAACAGATTTTTATTGGAGGGAGAAACGCTCAGCGATAATGAAAAGGAATATTTTAACAGCATCAAGCCTGGTATGAGTGAGGCTGCAGCAGCGGATTCCATACATGTACTGACAAATTTCCTGAGCCGATATTATGGCAGAAATGCTATAATTTTACTTGATGAATATGATACTCCCATGCAAGAGGCATGGCTGTCGGGATATTGGGATAAGGCGGCCGGGTTTTTCAGAAGTTTCTTTAATGCCACATTTAAAACGAATCTGCATATATTAAGGGGGTTGATCACAGGTATTACACGGATTTCAAAAGAATCCATTTTCTCGGACTTCAATAATTTGGAGGTGGTGACCACTACTTCAGGGAAGTATGCCCCTTGCTTCGGATTTACGGAACAGGAAGTGTTTCGTGCGCTTGATGACATGGGGATGGGAGGGGAAAAACAAAGAGTGAAGAACTGGTATGATGGCTTTACTTTTGGCAGTATTACGGATATATATAATCCGTGGTCTATTGTTTCATTTATTGCCAATGGCGCAAAATATAAGCCATATTGGGCGGACACAAGCTCCAACGGACTTGTGAACCGACTGATACGTGAAGGCAGTGCGGATATCAAACAAAAATTCGAGGAACTGCTTGAGGGACAGTCTATTGTAACCCCGGTTGATGAACAAATGGTATATCATCAGCTTGCAGAGGATGAAAATGCCGTCTGGAGTCTGCTGCTTGCAAGCGGATATCTGAGGGTGGTTTCCATAGATGACACGAACATCCATAATAGCCTGGAGGAAGAAAAATATGAGCTTACATTGACAAACCACGAGGTACGTCGGATGTTTGCGAAAATGATACGTGGCTGGTTTGGGGGAAGAGTGAATGCAAGTTATAATGATTTCATTAAGGCCCTTATAATGGATGATGTGGATGCGATGAATGAGTTTATAAACAAAATTGCATTGCAGAGTTTTTCCAGTTTTGATATTGCCAAGAACGCGTCCTGCGAGGATGAGCCGGAACGTTTTTATCATGGTTTTGTTCTGGGATTGATGGTGGGATTGGAGGAAAGGTTTACGATTACTTCCAACAGGGAGAGCGGTTTTGGGCGATATGATGTGATGTTGACTCCGGTCAATCGAGAGAGAGACAGGGCATATATTATAGAATTTAAAGTTTACAAACCCAAGAAGGAGAAGAATCTGGAGGAAACAGTCGCAAATGCGCTTGCCCAGATTCGGGAGAAGCAATATGCGGCCAAGCTGGAAGCGGATGGTATTGTGTCGGAAAATATCAGGAAATATGGATTTGCTTTTGCAGGGAAGAAGTGTCTCATTGGTACAGAGTAGAATGGTTACAATGTTTTGCTTGTTATGAGCCAGATAATAAAAAGCATTGTTGTCAACGGAAAATTTTGACATAAGTAGCTTTGCAAATTCTGGCGGTTTTGAGTATGGCGGCAAGAGAAAGGAAGCGGTACTATGGCTTACAATAGCATCAGACCCGGCCAGGTATGGCTGGACACGAAGGGGGAACGGATTCAGGCCCATGGAGGCTCTGTAATTTATATTGATGGTACTTACTATTTCTATGGGGAAAATAAGGAGAAGACTGATGGCAGGAACGGTATCTGGCACTGGGGGGTCAGGGCCTATGCTTCACGGGATCTCTATAACTGGGAGGACAAGGGATTGATTATCCCACCGGAACCAGAGGATGAGAAGTCTTCGCTGCATCCATCTTCCATGATGGACAGACCCCATATCATTTATAATAAAAGAACGAAAAAATATGTTGCCTGGCTGAAAATCATGCAGAAAAACAAGGAGCAGACAGAGACGATTCTGGTTGCCGATGATTTCCTGGGACCTTATACCAAAGTGCGGGAGGGGCTGCGTCCATTGAATATGTCCGCAGGGGATTTTGATCTGGCAGTGGCACCGGACGGTAAGGCATATTATTATTTTGAACGAGTGCATTCCGAGACCATCTGTGCAGATCTCACAGAAGATTACACGGACGTAACTGGCTATTACAGTACTCACTTCCCCCATACGCATCCGCCCTATGTCCGTGAGGCAACAGCGCATTTTGTGCGGAATTACAAACATTTCCTTCTGACCAGCGGTACTACGGGTTATATGCCCAATCCATCGGAGGTGGCGGTGGCAGATACCTGGCATGGGCCTTACACGGTGCTTGGAAATCCGCATCCGGAGGATGTAACCAACACTTCCTGGCATTCTCAGATATCTTCTGTGTTCAAGGTGCAGGGGAAGAAGGATTTATACATTGCCTGTGGGGATAGATGGCAACCGGAACATATGGATATCCCCTATGAACGCTACGAGAAATTGTTTTCCATGATGTTTGATCCCAATGCGGATCAGGAGAAACTTGCGGAGTTGAAAAAAGATCATCCGGGCGATTCCCGGGCAAATACATCCATTGCGGATTATGTGTGGCTGCCGCTGCGGTTTGTGGAGCCTGGTGAGGAATATCCCCATGGTATGGTGTTCATTGACTGGAAAGATGAGTGGCGGATTGAGGATTATGAGTAGCGGGAAAAGATGGGATTTGGTTCATTTTGGGGAGTTGGGCAAATATGGGATTGGTTTATTTTGGGCAGGCGGCAAATACAGGTTCGGGGTCATCTTCTGGAGGTGGCAAATACCGCAATACTGGAAGGGCATTATCAGGAATAGGTATTGATAATATTCTCGGCGACCTTCCGTTTGGTGAGACATAGATTCATAGCCTGTTTCTCTATATAATGATGTGCCTGAGGTTCTTCCATTTTCAATTCATGGATCAGCAGCCATTTGGCGCGATTGACAAGTTTGATTTCTTCCATTTTTTCTTCCATAGATAAGTTTTTTTTCTCGATTTTGCGCAGGCGTTCTCTGGTGCTGGTCATCCAGCAGAGTGCCTGCGCCAAAGCCTGTTTTGAGGTGGGTTTGGACAGTGTAAAGACACCATGCGTTACCACCTTATCATATATTCCCATGTAAATTTCTGATTTGATGAGCAGCAGTACCACAGTTCCCTTGTGAGTGCAGGCATCAATGGCAAAACGTACACCAGGGTCATCCGGCAACGGGGAATTGATGATAACAAAATCAAATCCCTGTTCAGCAAGCATTCGCTGTGCGGCACTGACATTGGAAACAATATGTATTGGAGAATAGGTGGATTCAGGGAGCAGGGGCAATAAAGCGGCGTTTATTTTCTCTGATGCCGAAGCCACAAGAACACTGTATACTCTTTCTTCCAAACTCATTTTAACCCTCGTTTCTACGCTGCGTCAATTGCATTGTTTTTGCAGTTGCGTCAATTGCACTGGTTTTGCGGTTACATCAATTGCATTGATTTCGCGGTTGTGTCATTAGCTCTGGTTTTGCAGCAGCATGATTTCTTATGGTTTTGGAACTGCATAATTTGTATTGGCGTTGTCATAAAGGAATGGGGTTTTCGCTGCCCCTTTGAACATATGCCTATGCCAATGGTGTGCCGCAATAGATATCCAGAATGGCAGCAGGAATATGCTCTCTGATAAAAGGGCTGTCAAGGGCCGCTCTGCGGGCAGCTTGCAAATCTGCGGGCAGTTGGCTGAATTGTGCCAGAATGTTCTCATCAGCTTTATACAGGTTATAGTCAGCCGCCGCTGGCAAAGGCAGTTTATTTGTTATTCCGTATAAACCTGCATAAATAATCAATGCAAAGGCCACGTAAGGATTGGCTGCAGGGTCTGGAGAGCGTAGTTCTGCACGACGATATTCGCCTTCTGCCGCAGGAATTCTTATCAACTGTGAACGGTTTTCGTTAGACCAGGAAATATACTTCGGCGCTTTGTGGCAGCCAAAGCGTTGATAAGAATCTTGTGATGGATTCAAAAATAAGGTCATTTCTCTTGCTTTTTCAAGGATGCCGGCGATCATCGGGCAGAGGGCATCGGAATGATTTGCGGCAGTGGCAGATGGATTGACGGATACATTGATGTGAAAACCATTTCCCGGTTGGTCGGCAAGCGGTTTGGGGCCGAAATCTGCAATAAGTCCGTTACGGTGTGCAACTGTCTTAGCAACAGTGCGGAAGGTCATGGCATTGTCTGCCGCTGTGACAGCATTCGAGTAGCGGAAATCAATTTCGTTTTGGCCGGGGCCTTCTTCGTGGTGGGAACTTTCAGGGCGAATTCCCATCTGCTCAAGAGTGAGACAGATTTCCCGACGGATATTTTCGCCTCTGTCATCGGGGGCAATATCCATATAACCGGCTTCGTCATAAGGGATTTTGGTTGGCCTGCCGTTTTCGTCCAGATGAAAAAGGTAGAATTCCTGTTCCGCGCCAAAGGAAAAGCGGTATCCGGCGTCTGCTGCCTGGGCGACAGCATTTTTCAACAGATTTCTTGTATCACATTCAAAGGCTCTGCCGTCAGGATAGGTGATGCCGGAGAACATCCGTACCACTTTGCCATGTTCAGGCCGCCAGGGAAGCAGCATCAATGTCTCTGTTTCCGGATGGAGCAGCAGGTCGGAATGTGTCTCATCTCCGAAGCCGGCAACAGAGGAAGCATCAAAAGCAATCCCGTATTCAAAAGCGCGGGGAAGTTCCTGGGGCATTATGGATATGTTCTTCTGTCGGCCAAACACATCACAGAAGGCAAGACGGATGAATTTTACATCTTCTTCCTGAACGTATTGCATTACTTCTTGTTTTGAATATTTCATGTGTATACCTCCCGGCCCGCCTTTAGTGGGCATTGCTTCAAAACTGGAAAATGTCCTTTTTCAAAAGGATGCCTTCCGGCTTGACTTTGGCGGACATGCAATTAAAATCCGAATGTGTCTGTTATAAAATTAAGTTTATTAAAATATAAAAAAGCATTTATTTCAGCTATCATATAAGTAGATGCTGAAATGAACGCCTTTGCTCATTTATTAGCACTATATACCTCTTCGAGTGTTATGTCAAGCATAAAATGAGATAATACGTTGCTTATTTTTTCATTTCATTTCTTTTCTCATAATCCTGAATAAAAGAAATAAATTCCTGACTTTTTTGTATACTTTTCTGCAATTCCACTTCATCTACTTTATAATTCGGAATTTTACAATCACACAACACTTCCTTTTTATGTTTTCACTCATGAGGTGTTTTCATGTCCCTTTTACCTTTCTTGTTGATGGTTCTAAGCGTTGGCAATTTCACGAACCGCAGTTTGACACCAGAATGTAGATGTCATAAAAACCGAAACGGTGTGTGTATTCTTATAACAGATCAATGCCTTGTCTAAACTGCTGTACATAACAGGAGAAATAGGGCAAGAAGTAGTTCAAAATGATTGAGAAAATTTGGTTGATGATGTATAATATGTCCATATTCATGGCATGAAACGGCGAATGGACATCCATATTATGGTTGAACTGTAATCATGGTATAAAGTTGACATAGAAGGGCAATGTGTCAACTTCTGATTCCAAGTGTGCCAAAGCGCACAAAATTATGATATCATGTTAACACAAGAATTATATAAAGTGGAGAAAGGGTGGAGAGCAGCAAATGAAGCAGTTTCAATTTGAGTATAGGAAGCAGGATGTGTTCCTGAAGGAATTATGGGCTTTTAAGGAACAATGTGATGCCGACAGCATAACGGCAAGCATGTTCCAGATTTTTACGGAAGTTTTAGATTGGAATATTGTACATAAGGTGTGTGACGTCATTGAGCAGGTATTCCCGGAGGTGCCGTATATGGGATGTTCCACCAGTGGAAATATTGTGGATTGTCAGCTTTCGCATGATATAACGGTGGTGTGTACGGTTTTTGAACTGCCTTCTACACAATTTAAGGTCTTGCAATATGATCTGTCAAAAAACGCTGTGGATCAGATCACCGAAATGATTGTGGAAGAGACGAAACAAAACCCGTGGGTGAAGGCTATTGAGATGTTTTTTACGATTCCGGAGACATCCACTACGCGTTTCTGTGATGGGCTCAGGGGGATAAGGAGGGATATACAGATTTTTGGAGGCGTGGCTTGCAGTGATGATATTACAAGTGATGCGTCATGTGTATTCTCCAAAACGGATGGATTTTCGGAGAAGTCTATCCTGATCGTATTTTACGGCGGGGAGGATTTTTATGTGGACTCCATTAATGTTACGGGCTGGAAACCGCTTGGAAGGAAGTTCCGTGTCACGAAATCAGACGGCTCTATTCTCCAGGAATTGGATGGGATTCCTGCCTATGAGGTGTATCACAAATATCTCAATATTAAGAACGATGATAACTTTTTCTATAATACATTGGAATTTCCGTTGTTTTATGAGCATAATGACACAACGATTCTTCGCACGCCGGTGGCAAGCAATGCTGACGGCTCCATTCAGATGACCTCAGATATGGATATTGGTTCAGTGGTACGGATTTCCTATGGTGATCCTGGGACGATCATTGAAAGCATTAAACATGACAGCCAGAGGATTGCGGAGTTTGTGCCGGATCTGCTGCGGATTTATTCCTGTGCGGCAAGACGTACTTTTTGGACTTCCAAGGAACCGACTTATGAGATTCATCCTTTTCAGGAAATCGCGCCTTCCTGCGGATTCTTTTCTCATGGAGAATTTCTGCGCACCAATGGCAATCTGAACCAGCACAACGTGACTTTGGTCATTGCGGCCATGAGAGAGGGGGAGAAAAAGGACAGTGCGGTTCCTGTTGTACCTGCAGATGCAGATTCCCTTTCCAGGGTTCCTTTGGTATCCAGGCTGGCAACCTTTATCAGTGTGACTTCCCTGGAATTGGAGGAAATGAATAAGCAGTTGGCGCTTGTGAATGAGAAATTGCGAATCGCTGCAATCATTGACGGGCTGACAGGGCTCTACAACCGCGCGGAAATCCAGTCACAGATTGTCAAGGCTTTGGGCAAAGTGGAAAAAGAGAAGTTCTCTCTTGTTATGCTGGATATAGATGATTTCAAGCAGGTCAATGATACGTTTGGACATCAGGAGGGCGACAATGTTCTTATGGCGCTTTCGGGCTTATTACAGAACAAAGGATCGCTTTATATGCAGAATGTCTCTGCAGGAAGATGGGGCGGAGAAGAATTTATGATGCTTCTGCAGAATACGGATATGTCATCGGCTGCATATATTGCGGATCTGATCAGGCAGTGTTTTGCGAGTATTCATTTTCCTTCTGCAAGGTCCCAGACCATAAGCCTGGGTGTGACACAGGCACAGGAAGATGACACATTGGATTCATTGTGTACACGAGTGGATATGGCGCTCTATAAGGCGAAAAAAGAAGGGAAGAACAGGGTGGTTGCCATATAAGGCAGCAACCTTTTCTTTTGTTTTCTAAAACTACTTGACTTAGAGTGGACTCCAACTTGTATAATGAAAATGTTCTGATTTGGAGGTAACGAACATGATGATGAAAGAAGTGAGTGAAAAATATCATATTTCTCCGGATACACTCCGATATTACGAGCGAGTAGGAGCCATACCAAGAGTAAATCGAACAAAGAGCGGTATCAGGGATTATACGGAACAGGATATTGGCTGTGTGGAAAATGTCATATGTATGCGTAATGCAGGTGTTCCCGTAGAAATGGTCATTGAGTATGCGAAATTGTGTCAGCAGGGAGATGAAACCTTTGCTGCCCGGCGGGATTTATTAAAGCAGGTTAGAAGAGGTATACTGAAGCAAATTGAAAAAAGGCAAAGAGAGTTGGAACGTCTTGAATACAAGATTGCGCGGTATGAGACTGCCATAGAGACAGGAAAACTTGTCTGGGACAGCACTTTTTCTGTTCAGGCGGAAACAGAAAATGATGAGTGAAAAATTTGATATTCATTTAAGAAGGAGGTTTTCATTATGATTTACAGAAAGTTTCAGGATGTACAGCTTTCCGGTTTAGGACTGGGTATGATGCGCCTGCCTGTGTTGGGAGGCGATGACGGCGCAGTGGATGAAGTTGCAGCCGCGGAGATGATTGACTGTGCATATCAAAGCGGAATTAATTATTTTGACACCGCATGGGGGTATCATAATGGCAATTCGGAACTGGTAGCAGGGAAATATCTCAGCAAATATCCGCGGGAAAGCTATTATCTTGCAAGTAAGTTTCCGGGATATGATCTATCCAATATGGATAAGGTGGAAGAAATATTTGAACGGCAGCTTGAGAAATGCCGGACGCCATATTTTGATTTCTATCTCTTCCATAATGTTTATGAAGGGAATATCGATGCTTATCTCAACCCGGAGTATGGAATTTTGGAATATCTGTTAAAGCAGAAAGAGAGAGGACGTATTCATCATCTTGGATTCTCTGCACATGGCAGTGTGGAAGTGATAAAACGTTTTCTGGATGCTTATGGACAGCATATGGAATTCTGCCAGCTTCAGCTTAACTATATGGATTGGCATTTCCAGAATGCGCAGGGAAAGGTGGAACTGATGAATCAGGCCGGTATTCCGGTGTGGGTCATGGAACCGCTGCGGGGCGGTAAGCTGGCCAAAGCCTCCGGAGGGCTGGCCGCGGCTATGCAGTCCATGCGTCCTGAGGAAACGGTTCCCGGTTGGGCATTTCGTTTTCTGCAAAGTATTCCGGGTGTGACAATGGTTCTGTCCGGTATGTCTACCATGGAGCAGCTGAAAGCGAATATTGCTACATATGCGACGGATGAGCCTCTTGGCAAGGAAGAATTGGATACTTTGGTGAAGTGCATGGATGCGGAGGTCAGAAAGGAAGGACTGCCCTGTACCGCCTGCCATTACTGTACAAGTCATTGTCCCAAGGAGCTTCCGATTCCGGAACTGATTGCTTTATACAATGAGCATAAGGCCACGGGAGGCGGTTTTATCGCACCTATGGCAGTGGGCAGTATGCCGCAGGATAAGAGGCCTGCAAGCTGTATCGGGTGCAGAAGCTGTGAACGGGTCTGCCCGCAGCAGATTAAAATATCTGAGATGATGGCGGAGTTTTCTTCTATGATTGGGATGTAACAATGGAGCGAAGAAATGTCAGGCAGACGCGGAGCTGAAAATGGGAGATAACATTGTAGGCCCGCTGAAACGGTAATTGCGGAACGGATAATGAGATGGCGTGACAACTGCAAAGGATACTGCCTGCGGCTGGCACACCAATCACTTCCGCATGGAGGAACTGTTACGTGCACGCTGCAAAAAAATAAAAACAGGGGTTGACAAATCATCTCAAAAGGTGCATAATGCAGAATGTAAAGGGCAAGGGTGTCTTTGAGTTACATACTGAAAGCCCCTTTTTAATTGAATCAGCGCGGAAGGCAAAGGCGTCTTTTATGTATTGATACATAGGAGACGCTTTTTCTTTTTGTTATGAGCAAAACATGGGCTTGAAAATATCAAGTCAGCAGGTTGCGGAAAGGGATGGGAATGATTATGGAAAAAGTATCTGACTATTTCGGATGTATGGTATTTGATGACAGGGTGATGAAAGCAACACTGTCTGCCAGAGTATATCAATCTTTGAAGAAAACCATTGATGAGGGTGCACAGTTGGATATCAGTGTGGCAAATGCGGTTGCTGCCGCCATGAAGGATTGGGCGGTTGATCACGGTGCAACGCACTATACCCACTGGTTTCAGCCGCTGACCGGTGTCACTGCGGAAAAGCATGACAGCTTTATTTCTCCTTCCCCGGATGGCGGTGTGATCATGGAATTTTCCGGGAAAGAGTTGATTAAGGGAGAGCCGGACGCTTCTTCCTTCCCCTCAGGCGGCTTAAGGGCTACTTTTGAGGCAAGAGGATATACCGCCTGGGATCCTACTTCTTATGCCTTTATCAAAGGGAAGACCTTATGTATTCCCACTGCCTTCTGTTCCTATGGCGGGGAAGCGCTGGATAAGAAGACACCTCTGCTGCGTTCTATGGAGGCATTGAACAAGCAGGCATTGCGCATTTTGAGATTGTTTGGCAATGATTCGGTAAAATGTGTGCGCACTTCCGTGGGGCCGGAACAGGAATATTTTCTGATTACCAAGGAAATGTATGATCTGCGCCCCGATCTGAAATATACCGGAAGGACATTGTTCGGAGCGAAGTCGCCGAAGGGCCAGGAGATGGATGATCATTACTTTGGCGTGATTAAGCCAAGGGTGGCAGCGTATATGGAAGAATTGAATGAAGAACTCTGGAAGCTGGGCATCCTTGCCAAGACGGAACATAATGAGGTTGCACCTGCGCAGCATGAATTGGCGCCTATTTACACCACCACCAATATTGCAACAGATCATAATCAGCTTACCATGGAAATCATGCAGAAGGTAGCTGCAAAACATGGCCTGGTATGTCTGCTTCATGAGAAGCCCTTTGCAGGAGTCAACGGCAGCGGCAAGCACAATAACTGGTCCCTGGCAACGGATTCCGGTGTCAATCTGCTGTCTCCCGGGGATACACCTTATGAAAATGCACAGTTTCTTCTTTTCCTGTGTGCGGTGATTAAGGCGGTGGATGATTATCAGGATTTATTGCGTCTCTCGGTTGCCACTGCAGGTAATGATCACAGACTGGGGGCAAATGAGGCACCGCCCGCCGTTGTGTCTATTTTCCTGGGAGATGAGCTGAATGCCGTATTAGAGGCAATCGAGTCCGGAAAACCTTACAGCGGGGCTGAGAAGACACAGATGAAGCTGGGGGTGGATGTACTTCCCAGATTTAACCGTGATACTACGGACCGCAATCGTACTTCGCCTTTTGCCTTTACAGGCAATAAATTTGAATTCCGTATGCTGGGTTCTTCCAACAGTATTGCCTGCGCGAATATTATGCTGAACAGTGCGGTTGCAGAGAGCCTGAAAATATATGCGGATCGCTTGGAGGGAGTGGAAGATTTTGAAACGGCGCTTCAAGAGATGATTCGCAAAACAATTAAAGATCATAAGCATATTATTTTCAATGGCAATGGTTATGACGATGCCTGGATTGAAGAAGCCACCAAGAAGCGGGGATTACTCAATTATCGTACCACACCGGACTGTATGCCTCACCTGCTGGATAAGAAAAATGTTGCCATGCTTACCTCCCATGGCGTATTCTCCGAAGCAGAGTTAAAATCCAGATGTGATATCATGTTGGAGAACTACTGCAAAGCGGTTCTCATTGAAGCCAATACCATGGTGGATATGGCCAGGACGCAGATTGCGCCGGCAGTGGAGAACTATACATTGAAGATAGCCAAGACAGCCGCTGCGAAAAAGGCATTGGATGCCAACCTTATCTGCAGCTATGAGAGCGAACTGGTCAGGAAGCTTTCTGTCCTGGTTGACAGAATTGCTGTAAAAGTAGGCGAGCTGGAGGGCGCTGTGGCGGTGCTGCATACGGCAGAGGATATTATTGGGGAAGCAAATATGATCCGGGATAACGTTCTTCCCAAGATGGGAGAGTTGAGGCTTGCTTGTGATGAAGCGGAAACGATGACCGCCAAGAGTGATTGGCCATTCCCTACCTATGGTGATTTGCTGTTTGGTGTCAAGTAGGGATAGAGGATTCATTGTGTTCTGAAGTATCAATAAAAAATAGAATATATGCGCCAAAATGTGCCGGAGGTTCATTTTGGCGCACGACTGTTTTGTGAAATAAATGGAAATGAGGATTCTATGACAAAATATATTTTTATTACAGGAGGCGTGGTTTCAGGTCTGGGCAAGGGAATCACGGCAGCTTCCCTGGGAAGATTGCTGAAAGCCAGGGGATTGAAGGTGGCCGCACAGAAACTGGACCCTTATATTAATGTAGATCCGGGTACCATGAGCCCCTATCAGCATGGAGAGGTGTATGTGACAGAGGATGGAACGGAAACGGATCTGGATCTGGGGCATTATGAACGTTTTATTGATGAAGATCTCAATCAATATTCCAATCTGACCACCGGCAAAGTGTACTGGAATGTGTTGAATAAGGAACGCCGAGGAGAATATCTGGGGTCGACAGTTCAGGTCATTCCTCATATTACCAATGAAATCAAAGAATTTGTCTACAATGTGGGGAAGAAGACAGACGCAGATGTGGTTATTACGGAAATCGGAGGCACCATTGGGGATATCGAGTCCCAACCCTTTATGGAAGCGGTACGGCAGATTTCTCTTGAGGTGGGCAGGGAAAACAGTTTGTTTATTCATGTGACGTTGGTGCCGTTTCTGAGAGGATCGGATGAACATAAATCAAAGCCCACCCAACATTCCGTGAAGGAATTGCAGGGAATGGGAATTAACCCTGATATTATTGTGCTGCGATGTGATGAGCCTTTGGAGGAAGCCATTTTTAAGAAAATATCTCTATTCTGTAATGTGAAGCAGGATTGTGTGATAGAGAATCTGACGATTCCCAATCTCTATGAGGCGCCTTTGATGCTGGAAAGGTCTGATTTTTCCGCAGTTGTCTGCCGGGAACTTGGGATAACGGCACCGGAGCCCGATCTGCGCGAATGGACACATATGGTAGAGCAGAGTAAAGGGAATACCGGAGCGGTTCATATTGGACTGGTAGGAAAATATGTGGGGCTTCATGACGCCTATTTGTCGGTGGCGGAGGCTCTGCGGCATGGGGGATATTATCATCAGGTACAGGTGGAGATTCACTGGATTGATTCGGAAGAGCTGACATCGGAAAATTATGAACAGAAGCTGGCAGGGCTTGACGGTATTCTGGTGCCGGGGGGGTTTGGCAGCCGTGGAATCAAAGGGATGATTCTTGCGGCAAAATATGCCAGGGAAAAGGGAATTTCTTATTTTGGAATTTGTCTTGGAATGCAGATTGCAGTGATCGAATATGCCAGAAATGTTGCCGGAATTCCGGATGCGGATTCCGGAGAATTTGATGAACAGTGTTCCCATAAAGTCATTGATTTTATGCCGGGGCAAAGCGGAGATATCAATAAGGGCGGAACTCTTCGGCTGGGTGCTTATCCCTGTGTTATTGCGGCAGGCACCACCATGGAGCGATGTTACGGAACCAACAGTATCAGTGAGCGGCACAGGCACCGCTATGAGTTTAACAACGATTATCGTACCTTATTGCAGGACAAAGGACTTGTTTTCAGCGGTGTCTCGCCGGATGACAGACTGGTGGAAACAGTGGAACTGGCAGACCGGCCTTTTTATGTAGGTGTCCAGTATCATCCTGAGTTCAAAAGCCGTCCCAATCATCCCCATCCTTTGTTCAGGGAATTTATTGGGGCAGCAGCAAGGAGTGGCTTATGAGTTTGCATGAAGAATGTGGTGTGTTCGGTATTATAAGTCCGGAAACGGCAGATGTTGCCGGGCTCGCCTATTATGGTCTGTACGCGTTGCAGCATCGGGGACAGGAGAGCTGTGGTATTGTAATCAATGATGACGGTGTGTTTTCATCTTATAAGGATTTGGGGTTGGTCAATGAGGTGTTTACTGCGGATACATTATCCCGTCTGCCGAAGGGACATATGGCGGTGGGGCATGTCCGTTACGGAACCACAGGAGGGAACAATCGCAGCAATTGTCAGCCCATTGAAGTAAATCACCAGAAGGGAAAAATGGCTCTTGCGCACAATGGCAATCTCAGCAATGCGGCAGAACTTCGCAATATGCTGGAATTATCCGGGGCGATTTTTCATACCACAAGTGATACAGAAACCATTGCTTATATTGTCACAAGGGAACGTCTGAGGACATCTTCCATCGAAGAGGCTCTCAGTGCTGCCATGAATATCCTGGATGGCGCCTATTCCCTTGTACTGATGTCGTCACAGAAGTTAATCTGTGCCAGGGATCCTTACGGATTTCGGCCGCTCTGTTACGGCAAGACACCGGACGGGATGTATGTGGCAGCTTCCGAAAGCTGCGCGCTGAAAGCCATAGGCGCTGAATTTATTCGTGATTTGGAGCCGGGAGAGATTCTTGTGTTCAGTCGGGACGGCATTGTGTCTCATAGAGAGCAATGTGAGATTGTTCCCCGCAGAGAACATTGTGGGAGACAGACAAAAAAATTATGTATATTTGAATATATTTATTTTGCAAGGCCGGATTCGGTCATTGAAGGAGTGTCAGTTCATGGGGCAAGGGTTCGGGCAGGAAGAATTCTGGCAGGAAAGCATACGGCAGAGGCCGATATTGTGGTGGGGGTGCCGGATTCCGGACTGGATGCGGCTTTGGGTTTCAGTATGGAATCAGGAATACCGTATGGAATCGGATTGATCAAGAATAAATACATTGGCAGGACGTTCATCTCTCCAGGTCAGAATACAAGGTTGGATCAGGTGAGGATTAAATTAAGCGCTGTGGAGGAAAGCGTCAGGGATAAAAGGGTGGTTTTGATTGACGATTCTATTGTGAGAGGAACTACAAGCGGCCGTATTGTGAAGCTGCTCAGGGAGGCCGGGGCGAAAGAAATCCATATGAGAATCTCGTCCCCGCCTTTCC
The DNA here is from genome assembly GCA_947175015.1 of uncultured bacterium. GTDB lineage: Bacteria > Bacillota > Clostridia > Lachnospirales > Lachnospiraceae > Acetatifactor. The sequence continues at coordinate 36,557 of CAMWLE010000005.1, read as the reverse complement.
TGCATCCTTGTTATTATGGTACGGACATTGATTCTGAAGAGCATCTGATTGCCTGTCATCACAGTATCTCAGAGATAGCACAGATGATCGGGGCGGACAGTCTGGGATATCTGCCGGTGTCCGAGCTTGGTTCTCTGATCGGAAACAGTGGATATTGCAGCGCTTGTTTTGACGGGACATACCCTACCGAGATTCCCTCTGATACACGTAAGGATCGATTTGAACAAAAATTATCGAAAAAAAAGAAAAAAGCAGTACAATAGAACATAAACTCAGGAAAAACGAACTATCAAGAGGGTAGTTCGTTTTTGCATATAAAAAAGTTGTTGCATCCTGGAGAGAAATCTGCTATATTGAATAAAAGAAGTAATATCATCAATAAGCAGGACATTCTATTTACAGGTGTACGTACCTGTGAATCTTAATATCTGGCAGTCTGGGTTCAGAAATTCCCTGCTTAATATCACACTTTAGTTTAGCAGGGCGAAATCACGGCGGTGCATTTATGGTTCCTTTTTTTCGGAATTTTTATTCACAGAACCACGTGCCCTTTTGCAAAGGGCGGATTTTTCCTTGCGGAAAGGGGACACATGGGGGAACCAAACAATGTTCTGAATGTCTATATGAACAGAGCAGACAGAATACGTTCCATACTGGAATATTATCTGGAACAAAAAATATCGGAGGATTGGATATTTGAGGCGGAGGACGGATTTTATCATGTCAGGAATTCTAAGGGCAGGATTACATATCGGCAAAGAGATATTATCAGGAGGGTTCATACTCTGAATTTCAGTTTTCAGTTGGGTCTGGAGAACCAATATACCATCAACCTGATATATCCGTGGCGGTTGATGGAGATGGACTGTTGTGCTTATGGGAGGGATATCGAAAGGACACAGGAGCGAAATGCGGCTCAGGGGGTGAAATATGATGCGGAGGACGATTTCAAGTACCGATATAGAAAGGAAGATCGCTTGGAGCCAGTGTTGAACCTTACATTATACTGGGGTAGGAGGAAATGGAGGAAGCCGTTGTCCATCAGTGACATGGTGGATATGGATGCACTGCCGGAGAAACTGCGGCAACTACTTGGGGATTACAAAGTGCATTTGATCCACATGCGATCCATCCCGGAGGCAGAGCTGCAGAAAATGGATTCTGACTTAAAATATGTGTTGGGGCTTATGAAGTGTACCCGATCCAAGAAGAAATATGAGGAATATATCCAAAAGAATAGGGAATATTTCAGCAGGATACCAAGGAGTGCAGTGGATGTCATAGATGTATGCACAAATATAAAGGATATCAGGGAGCATCTGCAGTTTAGGGAGGCCCATGATACGCAGAGTAAGGAGGAAGAAGCAGATATGTGCCAGGCATTGGATGCGATTATAAAAGATGCGGAAAAGAAGGGGAAAAAGCAAGGAAGAAAGCAAGGAATAGACCAAACGAATCAATTGATTCAGCGGTTGCTTGCGGATGGAAGGCAAGGGGATTTGGCGAAGGCGGTTTCAGATCCGCTATTTCAGAATCAATTGTTTCATGAATATCATATTTTCAAAAGCCATCTAATGTAAGATGGCCTTTGATAAGCAGTAATCTTATGGATTACATTTTTTACAGGGAACATATCCCCGAGAAATAATATTCTCCCTGTCTCCGGTATATTCTTCTTTGTTAGATTCTTTCATTTGCCCTATGGTGGAACAGGATGGATAATGAAATTTTTTGGTATTTGTATTTAAAATATAGGTAGTTCCCTGAGGTTCAGCTTCCTGAGGCACTTGAGGCTGTGGTTCAATGACCGTTTCTGCGGAAGATGCAGAAGGCTCTGCTGCTGCGCCAGGTGTTGAAGGTTCTGCTGCCGCTGTGCCGGATGTTGAAGGATCTGTGGTGTCGTCGGATGTTGAAGGTTCTGTGGCTGCAGTGTCAGGTACAGGCGTGTTTGCGGTTTCAGGCGTACTGGTATCCAGGGAGCTTTCACCAGTGGCATAGTCAATTATGATACCAGGTTGTACATTATACACATATACACAGAATAATATGCTTTCTCCCTTGTCTTCGACAGACTCAGCTTCCATTAAAACGCCGGAAGCCAGCAGATTATTTCCTTCAAATATCGGTGTGACGCGATATAAGACATGATTTTCAGATTCTTTTACATAATCGGCGACCATATTTTCAAATGGCAACATTCCCTGGACATTCAGATATCTTGTACCTGTGATCAGATTTTTCTCATTGGCATTTTCACCGGAAAGCTGATATCCGATCAAGTGACATCTATTGTATAAATATTTGCCGTCTACAATGTCATATTTGGCCAAATGCCACCCGGTAGGTTTTACCTGTCCTATATTGCCGCGCTCTTCTGTGGGCATGAGATCGATACCAATCGAAGCACAGGCCGCCCGGCACCTGCCCAAATCGTCTAAATCGCTGTAAGTTTCATATGATTGGGCGATGAGATCTTCTTCCTCAAAATAGGGTATATTGCCATTGACGGCTATGTATGGCTGTCCGGCATATGGCACAATGGCTGAAAGAGAAAATGTGCTTTCCTGCGGTGAAGACATTTCCTGAGGCGAAGACATTTCCTGCGGTGAAGACATTTCCTGCGGTGAAGATGTTTCATAAGGCTGGCTGCTGGAAAGGGAAGCAGTATCAGGAGATTGTTGCCCTTCATTCAGGGATGAGACTGCTTTGATTTCGTTTTCATAATGGGCAGCAAGAGCCAGATTTTCTGATTCTGTTGTAACAGGCTGTGCACATGCGGATAATGCTATAGTGATTGATGAAAGCAGTACCGCAATCGACAATTTTACTTTGTTCATTTGCTGTATACCTCCTTTGTAATCTTCTCATGGGAATGACCTGTGAAGTCTTCTTTTTCTTCCAATGTCCATTCGCTGAGATCCAGTGTGAAGAACATATCTGCCGGATAGAGCCGATTCCAATGAAACAAGATTATTTTCTCTAACTTTTCCGTGTATTGAGAGATATCCATATCTTCTACAAAACAATAATCGCCATGAAGGGCTTTTTCAAGGAAATTATCATCTATTAGTATTTGTGCGGAATCGGTATTGATAAATTGCGTTTTGCTATAAGAATTCATCCATAATTTATGCAGTCCTATGAGATGAATTACATGTTCACGCAGTAACCGATCCTGGCTCTGTCTGCGGCGGCAAAACATCATTCCGTTGTTATTGTCAACACATAGTATCGCGATCATAGCAGTAAACCTCGTTTTCCTTGTTTGGTTTATCATAACATATTTTGGAAACATTATCCATAATCAATTGAAAAAGAATCAGACAATTATGTAATGTAAACATATCAATATTATAGAATCGTATATTTATTAATTTTGGGGAAATAATGGTTTTGTGTCAGGATAAATTTGTATCAGATTAAATTTGAGAGGCGGAGAGAGAAACAATGAAGCTTTCTTTTCGGTGGTATGGACCAGAGGATAAGGTAACACTTGAAAATATCCGGCAGATTCCGGGAATGTATACTATTGTTACGGCGGTGTATGATGTACCGGTGGGACAAGTATGGAGCAGAGAGAGTATCGCAGCGCTGAAGCAGCAAATTGAAGAACATGGAATGTATTTTGAAGTGGTGGAGAGTATTCCTGTCCACGAAGATATCAAATTGGGAAAATCTTCCAGGGAGCAATATATTGAAAACTATTGCGAGAATATCCGTCGTGTGGCGGAAGCGGGTGTCAAATGTATCTGTTATAATTTTATGCCTGTCTTTGATTGGACCAGGACAGAGCTTGCGCATGAACTTCCTGACGGTTCTACGACCCTTGCCTATTATCAGGACCAGGTAGATGCAGTGAATCCACTGGAAAGTGACAGTGATCTTACACTGCCGGGATGGGATGCAAGTTATTCTAGGGAAGAACTTCGCAGTGTGGTGGCAGAATATCAGGCCGTGACGGAGGACAGGCTGTGGGAAAATCTGAAATTTTTTCTTGAGAGAGTTATTCCGGTGGCGCAAGCCTGCGGTGTTAATATGGCAATTCATGAGGATGATCCATGCTGGAGTATTTTTGGTTTGCCAAGAATTATTACAGATGAAGCAAATCTGGATCGGTTCTTGAAACTGGTAGATGTGCCAAACAATGGTATTACCCTGTGTACAGGTTCCCTCGGCTGTAGCTGTCGTAATGATGTGGTGAAAATGGCGAAAAAATATGCGGCTATGGGTCGAATCCATTTCGTTCATATGAGAAATGTGGCAGTGCTTCCGGACGGCAAAGGATTTGAAGAGCGTGCACATCTCTCTTCCTGTGGTTCTTTGGATATGTATGGCATAATGAAAGCATTGTATGACAATGGTTTTGACGGCTATATTCGGCCAGATCACGGCAGGATGATTTGGGGCGAGACGGGCAGGCCGGGGTATGGGCTCTATGACAGGGCTTTGGGCGCCGCTTATCTGAACGGATTGTGGGAGGCGGCAGTCAAAAACGATCAGACAGCTTATTGATAGCATAAGAGGTTCATTGGTCAAAATTGACAAAAGATAATAAGATTTTCAAGGAATTTGAATAATTATGTTGATATTTTTCCTGTTTTTAGGTACACTTAAGGTAATGCAAAAAAGTGAGGAATGGCTTTATTATAAAAATGGGAGGTTACTATGAGTCGTTTGAAAATCGCAACACCGAATCAGGCGCAGTTGACTGTGGAGCGCCTGTATAAGGATCTGGAGAGGCGTATCATCGCAAGTCCGCCCGGACTCTGCCCTGTGGATCTGCAGCTTTCTTTTTTGAAGCTCTGTCATGCCCAGACCTGTGGAAAATGTGCTCCTTGTCGTATTGGTCTGGGGCAGCTTCAGAATCTCCTGGAAGATGTGCTGGAGGGAAGGGGAAGTCTGAAGACTCTTGACTTGATTCGTGAGACTGCTTCCAGTATTATGGATTCCGCGGATTGCGCCATCGGTTATGAGGCTGCTCATATGGTGCTGGCAGGTATGGAAGGCTTTATGAAGGATTATAAGCATCATATCGAACATGGAAAATGCTCCTGTCATATTACGCAGCCGGTGCCTTGTGTGGCTTTGTGTCCGGCGGGGGTGGATATTCCGGGTTACATAGCGCTGGTCAGAGAGGAAAGATATGCGGATGCGGTAAAGCTGATACGTAAGGACAATCCTTTCCCAACTGCCTGCGCACTGATTTGTGAACATCCCTGTGAGGCCAGATGCCGCAGGAATATGATTGACAGTTCTGTGAATATCAGAGGGCTGAAACGTATGGCGGTGGACAATGCCAGAGCCAATACAGTTCCGGTGCCGGAAAAGGCAGAGAGTACAGGGAAGCGAGTGGCTATTGTGGGCGGCGGTCCAGGGGGACTTTCTGCGGCTTATTATCTGGAACTGATGGGACATCATGCGGTTGTATTTGAAGAGAAGGGCAAGCTGGGCGGTATGCTGCGTTACGGGATTCCCAATTACCGTTTTCCAAGAGAACGTCTGCAGGAGGATATTGATACCATTCTTTCTACAGGCGTGGAAGTACATTTGAATACCCGTATCGGCAATGGAGAAGGAGAGATTCCTTTCGGGCAGTTGCGAAAGGAATATGATGCGGTGTATGTAGCCATCGGTGCGCATACGGACAAGAAAATCGGCATTGAGGGCGAAGATTCCCATGGTGTGATTTCAGCAGTGGAAATGCTGCGTCATATTGGGGATGAGGATATGCCTGATTTCAAGGATAAGACCGTTGTGGTTGTAGGCGGCGGCAATGTGGCCATGGACTGTACACGTTCTGCAATTCGCCTGGGTGCGAAAAAGGTGGGAATTGCTTACAGGAGGCGGCAGGATGATATGACAGCGCTGCCTGAGGAAGTAGAGGGAGCCATTGCAGAGGGTGCAGAGCTTTACAGTTTGAAAGCGCCTCATAAAATAGAAGCGGACGAAAACGGGAATGTGACTGCATTGTGGGTAGAGCCTCAGATTATCGGGCCGATTGACGCATGGGGCAGGGCAAGACCGATTCAGGCAGATGTCCCTTTGCTGAGAATTCCCTGTGATATTGTGGTAGTGGCTATTGGACAGGGCATTGAAACGCGTGACTTTGAAGAGGCAGGTTTATCTGTAAAGCGAGGTACCATTGCGGCGCTCAGTGACAGTGAGGTGGAAGAGGTAAGAGGCGTATTTGCAGGAGGGGACTGTGTGACAGGGCCGGCTACGGTTATACGTGCGATTGCCTCCGGCAAAGTGGCAGCGGCTAATATAGATGAATATTTGGGATTCCATCATGTGATTCCCTGTGATGTGGAGATTCCGCCGGTGAGATATGAGGATAAAGAACCCTGTGGACGGATACAGTTATCCGAAGAGGAAGCAGGCGTGCGGAAGAAGAATTTTGATGCTTTTGAGTGCGGCATGACGAAGCAGGAAGCATGTCAGGAGGCAGGCAGATGTCTGCGGTGTGATAAATATGGCTATGGAAGTCTGAAAGGGGGGCGTGCTGCAATATGGTAAATCTTGTGATAGACGGCTTGGCCGTAACGGTTCCGGAAGGTACTACGGTGATGAAAGCGGCGGCGCAGATAGGGATTGAGATTCCCCATTTGTGTTTTTTGGAGGGAATCAATGAAATTAGTGCCTGTAAGGTCTGTGTTGTGGAAATGCAAAACATGGAAACAGGGCGTTCCAAAGAAAAGCTGATCACTGCCTGCAATAGCGCTGTGGAAGAAGGAATGGTGATTTATACCAATTCCCCTAAAGTAAGAAGGGTGCGCCGCAGTAATGTGGAGTTGATTCTGTCTCAGCATGACTGCCATTGTGCTACTTGTGCCAGGAGCGGCAATTGTAATTTGCAGAAAATATCAAATGATTTGGGAATCTTGGAGGTTCCGTTCAAGGAGGAAGTGCCTCAGGTACCATGGGACAGCAAATTCCCTTTGATTCGTGATTCCAGAAAATGTATTAAATGTATGCGTTGTGTGCAGATCTGCGATAAAGTGCAGGATATGCGTGTATGGGATGTGCAGAATACCGGTTCCCGTACTACTGTGGATGTAGCGGGGAATAAGACGATTGATAATAGTGATTGTACTTTATGCGGTCAGTGTATTACCCATTGTCCCACCGGGGCGCTGAGGGAACGTTATGATATTCCCAAGGTGTTTGATGCGTTGGCGGATGCCGCAAAGGTTACAGTGGTGCAGGTGGCGCCTGCGGTTCGTACTGCGTGGGGTGAGGATCTGGGACTGGCGCCGGAGGATTTCACGGAAGGCAAAATGGTTGCAGCGTTGAAGCGTATGGGCTTTGATTATGTGTTCGATACCAATTTTGCGGCGGATCTGACGATTATGGAAGAGGGGAACGAGCTTTTGGAGAGGCTTGCAAACCCCGGGAAATACGCATGGCCCATGTTTACTTCCTGTTGTCCCGGATGGGTCAGCTTTGTCTCAAAGCGGTATCCGAAATATTTGCGCAATTTGTCTACAGCCAAGTCACCTCAGCAGATGTTCGGCGCTATGGCCAAGACATATTTTGCCGAGAAGAAGGGAATTGATCCCCATAATATTTGCAGCATTTCCATTATGCCCTGTGTCTCTAAAAAGCGTGAGGCAGCGCTGTCTTATATGAGAAGTGCGGGGGCAGGGCAGGATGTGGATATTGTGCTGACTACCAGAGAGTTGGTGCGTATGATGCGGGCGGAGCATATCAACCCGAAATTCCTGAAGGAAGAGCAGTTTGATTCACCTTTGGGTGAGAGCACCGGTGCAGGGGTAATCTTCGGCGTTACCGGCGGTGTGATGGAAGCGGCGCTGCGTACAGCTTATGCGGTAGTGGAAGGACATAACTGTGAGCCGGATGCTTTCCGCGCGGTTCGGGACACAAGGGGCATCAAAGCAGCTCAAGGAATCTTCGAGTCAGGGGATGCAAAAGGAACTGATGGTGTGAGCAGCACCAATGGCAGTGAGGCGGCGGCCGTGGAAGAAGCCTATATGCTGGGGAGAAGGGAAGCTGACTTCGAGTTAGGCGGCAGAACATTACATACCTGTACTGTCAGCGGTTTAGGCAATGCGGAGAGATTGATGCAGGATATTGTGGCCGGGAAAGTGAATTATGATTTTGTGGAAGTCATGGCGTGTCCGGGCGGTTGTGTTGGAGGTGGCGGACAGCCCATTCATGACGGATGTGAGATGGCGGAAGTGCGTGGCCGTGAATTGTATCGCCTTGATGAAGAGAGACCGCTGCGTTATTCCCACGAGAATCCGGAAGTGCAGAAAGCATATGAGGAATTCCTTGGAAAGCCACTCGGCCGTAAGGCACATGAACTGCTTCATTCCAAGCATGTGAATGAGCTGGTATTTGAGACTCATAATTATTTCTAAGATACATAATGCTATAAGGATCATACCTTTGGATGATGTCAAGTTGATGTTGGTATTTGAAATCATTTTGTGATGGTGTCGGTGATGGCGGAAGGATGTCAGAGTGTTTTGTTCGGTGTCCTTCCGCCAGTTTGCGCTTTTCTAATGGAAACTCTTGTTTACAGTATAAAAATATCATGCTAATATGTAGTCAGGCAGTAAAGAGTGAAAAGAACTGTGGTATAAGCTATAATCTACAGCAGGTATTGTGTGAGTGAATGACATTGGGAGTGGACAGTAACAAGATAAGTTGCGGGTGATAAATATTAGGTGGAGACAAAAGGAGAAATGTGTCGATGGTATCCCGGAGAAATTTCTTTAGTATCATTGTTATGATGGTAGTGCTTTTGTTTATGTTTCAGTTTTCTCAGATAATCAAGGAGAATGACAGTGACTATGATGTGAATGCGTATGCGCTGGAGGAAATTGTGCCAAATGCGCCGAAATGGCAGGCAGATGCTTTACAGGGAAATGACGATTCAGAAAATGGCAGTTGGGGAAATGACGATTTCGGAAATGGCAGACAGGAAAACGTCGATTCAGAATATGGCAATCAGGGGAATTCTGCCCCGGAAGATACAACGCCTGGTGGGAAAACGCGGATCAGCACATATCAAGGAAATTTTGTGGTGTTTTGCGGCAGTGATCAGGGAGACGTCTACAATGTGGTGGAGCAATGGTGTATTTATACCAAAAGGGGATTGGTAGTATATGAGAATCCCGGAGCTTATAGGGCGGCGAAAGAGAATCTGCCGGAGGCAGTGCTGGTTGATTCCACAGAGATTGACTTGTCAAAGCATGTTTCGACGTTCTCTGAGATAACGGATTTGGGCGTTGTGTTAATCTTCTGTAATCTTCCCGATGCGGCAAGGGTAAAGGAAGATGTACAATTATGTGCGCTTCTGGGAATCGGGCAGGTACCTTCGGAGCAGATAGAAGTGGAAGGAATTCATCTCTTTCCAGGATTTTTATTAGGGGGAGAGATATGGTATACGGCAGACAGGGAAGAAGACGAGAAAAACCAGGATTTGAACCTGAATGTTCCATGGTATATTACAACAGGCGGCACGAAGACTTACATGGTAGGCATATTGGAGGAATTATTGGCGGAAGAAGAGGCCAAAAACGAATATTTCCCTCCATTGATTTGGCGTAACAGCTATGGGCAGTCTAAAGTATTTGTGGTAAATGGAGACTATCTATCGGATATGACCGGGCTTGGAATTCTGGATGCCATGATGTATGAAGCAGATTCATATGTGGTATATCCAATCATAAATGCACAGAATGCCTTGGTAACCAACTACCCGGAATTTGCAGGAGAGAATGATGGGGTTATGATGGAATTATACAGCAGACAGATGGAAGCTGTGCAGAGAGATATATGCTGGCCGGATCTGGCGGCATTGATAGAGCGAAATAAGTTAAAGTTGACCTGTATGTTTGCACCTCAGTATCAATATCTGGATGAGGTGGAGCCTTCTGGAGAGCTGGTGCCGTTTTACCTGCAACAGCTCAAGGAAACCGAGGCAGAAGCCGGTATCTCTCTTACTTATGGAGAAGGAGTCACGTTGGAAGAGAAGCTGGCGAGAGATGAGCAGTTTTACACATCCCTGCAGAATCGTTATCAATATACCTCTGCTTTTGTGGAAAAGGATGATTTTTATCAAATGGGGGGGGTACTAACCAATACCGCATTATTGGAACATATAAGAACTGTGGCAAGTGATTTCTCACGAAGCGAGCCTGTGGTATCCTGGTATGATGCTCACATGATCACTGTACAGAGTATCACCAGTGATGTCAAGACGCATACTTATTCCAATGACCTGTTTGTGAGAAGTATGGAGACGGCATTGGGATATTCCAATGTGAGAATTGATATGTATGATGTACTGTGGCCCCAGTCGGCGGAGGATCAATGGGAAAATATGTATGACAGTATGGCAAGCAATCTGAATACATACTGGAAAGCTTATGCCAACTTTGCCCAGACCACTTTGACAGAGAGTGATCAAAGAATCCGTACTTTTCTGAATCTGGATTACAGGGACAGACGAGAGGGAGACTGTGTGTACCTGGAAACCGTCGGGGCGGAAGAAAGCTGGTTCCTTCTGCGTGTTCATGGGGAAGAGATTGCCTCCATAAGCGGTGCGGAATATGAGGAAATAGAAAATGGAACATATCTGCTCCACGTGACCGGGGAGCAGGCGGAAATCTGTCTGCGCAGCAATCGGGGACTATTGGAGTATACTTATCCGTAAGAATAGTCAGTGAAACATAACATATTGTCTTTGCGTCAAAGAAGTTATCTGCATTTTGCGATGTTGTCTCTGTATAATGCGGAATTAATGTGCGATATTTTGTATTTGCTCATATATAGTTAATTTGATATAAGGTTATGCGCCGAAATAGGTGAAGAGCGCTTTCAGGAAATCATCCCAGGCTGCGCATTCGGATGTGGGCAGAACGGTGAGCGTTCCCAGTGGAACCAGGCCGTTTTCGTCCGCAGTATCATTGGCAAATTGGATGGAGCATCCGGTATAGGGGTCTGTAAGACCGAAAGATATTTCGTAAGTGCCTTCCGGCAGGGCGCGGACGGCCAGGGAGAATGCAAAACTGGTCTTGCTCTCCGCCTGTATGGTGCGCACATCCATTTCTACAGGAATGGAAATCAGGATATCAGTGGCAGTGTCCCGCAACGTAATCATTCCGTCAAAGTCCCGATAGGATGGCGCAAAACCTGTGTTCTCTATGGTAATGGAAAAAGAGGCATCATCACTTTTCATGGCATCATAAGTGAACACGGAGTCTGCGATAACATAACGGTATCCTAAATGTGCCTCGATGTAGTCAAGGCCATTCATTCCCTGGAAGCAGTCGTCACCTTCATAGGTGGATGCTTCCCATTTTTCCATGACTTCCGTCTGGTGGTCATAGTTTAAATAGGAGACATGCATTCTCCGCAGATCAACGATAGCGTTCTCAAAATCATTATATGGATTGTCTATTACCACCTCTCCGCCGTTTGGAACATATTGGCAGAGGTATTCCTGGAAGGCAATTTCCTCTTCTCTGGTGCCTTTTTCTTCCGGCGATGTACTATCTGCAAAGGAAGTGTCATCATAAGTACCCAAATCATACACAGAACCCAACATGCCGTCATTAAAAAGGCCGAGCCTGGAGGCCAGTGAACCGTTAAAAGCAGTTTCGGCCGTAATCGGTGATTTGCTCTCAGTTATGCCGCGCAGGTGAGAAGGCGTCCGCACTGCCAGGAAGATAGAAGGGTCAGTGACCTCAGCTAAATGCGTCATAAGGTAGCGGTTGTGTTCATGGGAACCGAAACGGGTCTGGGTCATCTCGCCGCAATTTCCGGTAAAAGTGCTCTGGATGAGAAGTATGGAATCCGCATATTGATTTACGATGGCGGCCACCTGATCCATATGGCTTACAATCCGGGAAATTTCCTTTGGTTCCGTTTCCAGTGCTTTGTCATCCCAATCATACAGGAAGCGGAGAATGACCTGTTTGCGGGAGGCGTTAATTTCAGAAAGAATATTGTCTAACTGTTGTAAGGCAGTTTCACTTAAATCGGCATCGGCATAGTTCTTCAGGTTGACTTCTGCCAGCATAAGCTGGCGGCTGTTTGTGTTGATATATTGTCTGCACCGCATTGTCATGCTTTCCGGGTCTTCTTCCGAAAGGAGAAAACCATATAGATGCAGAAAACCGCAGAAAGGATTATCCAAAGTGGCATTGCTCTCCGCATACGAAGCGGGAGTATAGGATACAGGCTGAAAACGTGAATACAGGATAAAAAGGGCGATGGCTGCAAACAGGGCGATATGGAATAGCATCGCAAACAGGCGTAAGAGTTTCTTCATCATTGCTCCTCTATGTATATTATGTGGTCTGTAAAGTCAGAACGGTAACCATAGTATAGCATTTGGCGAAAGAAAAAGCCATAGAGAATCTGACAGTAAATCCTCATGCAACGGAAGTGCAAAAGGCTGGTGTCATTTAAACTCCAGCCTTTGATAGCGGTGTTTTCCACATAACAGTCCTAAGGCTGCAATCATTGCCCATAACCCGATACACCAGAATTCGTTGCCCGCGAAGGAAAGGATTAATTCGTTCTCCATAAACCAAGCTGCGGATGTGAGCCAAAGGGCGGAAGGATTCAGGCAGATTAGTACATCCAGGAAGTTGGTGAAGCCGCCCGGAACCACCAGATATAGAACCATATAGAGCATGACTTGCATCAGGAAGGCGAAATAACTGTTTTGCAGAAGCAATTGGGTTGTAGCTGTGAGCATTCCCGCCACAATAAGCAAAAGTGCCAGAACTGTCAAATATAGTGCAAAGTATATAGCTTTGTGAGCGATTTAGAAAAATTTTAGAAATCCGCAAATGCTCATAATTCGGGCATTTCAGACAAATTATTAGCACTCAATTGAAATGAGTGCTAATTAAGGCTTGACTTTTATTCTCTTTGGTTTTAAACTTGACTTCAGAAAGACAAGCGGGGCAGACAGCAAATGATAAGAGAGTCCCGCTGTAAAGTGAGATACAAAAAATGAATATGAAGAAAGGGATGTTGTAAAATGGGAGATTCCAACACAGTAAAAAATGGCAATTTGTCAATCAACAGTGAAAACATTTTTCCAATTATCAAGAAATGGCTCTATTCAGATCATGATATTTTCTACAGAGAGCTGATTTCCAATGGCTGTGATGCTGTGACCAAGCTGAAGAAGCTGGATATGATGGGAGAGTATACACTGCCTGACGGATATAAGCCGCGGGTAGATGTGATTGTCAATCCAGAGAAGAAGACATTGACGGTAATTGACAATGGTCTTGGTATGACTGCGGATGAGGTGGAGGAATATATTAACCAGATAGCATTTTCAGGCGCCACCGATTTCATAGAAAAATATAAGGATAAGAGCAATGCGGATCAGATTATTGGTCATTTCGGTTTGGGATTCTATTCTGCATTCATGGTAGCAGATGAGGTGCATATTGATACCTTGTCTTATCAGGAGGGTGCAAAGGCTGTTCATTGGGAATGTGACGGCGGAACGGAATATTCTATGAGCGAAGGAGACAGGACAGAAGTAGGTACTGCCATCACTCTGTTTTTGAATGAAGAATGCCTGGAGTTCTGCAATGAGTACAAAGCCCGTGAAGTGATTAAAAAGTACTGTTCTTTTATGCCCACAGAGATTTATCTGACCAAGGCAAATACACAGGAGACCCAAATCATCAAGGCTGACGAGAAGCAGGATGATGATGTGGTTCTGGAAGAAATTCATCCGGAGAAAAAGCCCTCTGCGGAACCAAAAGAAGGAGAGGAAGCAGAAGAGGATGATAAGGACGACAGCGAGAATGTTGAAAAGCTGAAGATCAGAAAGCGGCCGGAACTGTTAAATGAAACTGCACCGCTTTGGACAAAGCATGCGAATGACTGTACGAAAGAGGAATATCTGGAATTCTACCGTAAGGTTTTCCATGATTATAAGGAGCCTTTGTTCTGGATACATCTGAATATGGATTATCCTTTTAATTTGAAGGGCATTCTGTATTTCCCGAAGATTAATATGGAGTATGAATCCATTGAAGGAACCATCAAGTTGTATAATAATCAGGTATTTATTGCGGATAATATCAAGGAAGTGATTCCGGAGTTCCTGTTGCTGTTAAAGGGTGTGATCGATTGCCCGGATCTGCCTTTGAACGTGTCCAGAAGTGCTTTGCAGAATGACGGATTTGTGAAGAAGATTTCCGAGTATATCTCCAAGAAGGTGGCAGATAAGCTGTCCGGCATGTGCAAGACCGAGAAGGAAGAGTATGACAAGTATTGGGATGATATCAGTCCTTTCATTAAATTCGGCTGCCTGAAGGATGATAAATTCTGTGAGAGGATGAATGACTATATCCTGTTTAAGAATCTGGACGGCAAATATCTCACCTTGCCTGAGTGTCTGGAGATTAAGCCTTCCGAGGAAGGAAACAAGGATGCTGGTGATGGGGCAGAAGGTGCCGGGAGTGAAAATGGCAGTGCTGCTGATGAAAACGGTGAAAAGGAAGCCGGCGGTGCGGTAGATGAAAATGGTCAGAAGGTGGAAGCTGAGGTGGTGTCTGAGGATGACAAGGCTGAGGGTGCCGAAGAAGCGGAAGAGAAGAAGGACAAGATTATCTATTATGTCACCGACGAGAAACAGCAGGGACAGTATATTAAGATGTTCAAGGATGCCGGAATGGATGCGGTGATCCTGACCCACAATATCGACCAGCCGTTTGTACAGCAGTTGGAGTCGAAAAATGAGGGTGTGCGGTTCCAGCGTATTGACGCGGATATGACCGATGCCATGAAATCAGAGACCACGGAAGAGGTGGAGAAAGAGCTGGAGGCACAGGCAGAGAGCTTGGGCAAGCTTATGAAGAAGGCATTGAATAATGATAAGCTGACCATCAAGGTGGAGAAGCTGAAGGACGAGAAGATTTCTTCTGTGCTGACATTGTCCGAAGAAACCAGGCGTATGCAGGATATGATGAGAATGTATTCCATGCCGGGTATGGATATGGGCGGTTTCGGCGGCGGAGAGGGAGAGACGTTGATTCTCAATGCCAACAATCCATTGGTTCAGTATGTAAATGATCACCAGGAAGGCGAGAATGTAGAGATGATTTGCGAGCAGCTCTATGATCTGGCGAAGATTCAGCAGGCGCCTTTGGCTCCTGAAGCGATGACGAAGTTCATTGCAAGAAGTAATGAGATTATGATGATGATGACAAAATAGAATGGTTTCGTGAAAAGAATTGTCATATGAAAAATGTTTTATGAAAAAGAATTGTTTTATACAAAAAAGGTGCCTTTACGGCACCTTTTTTGTGGGATTGAGGAGTTATTGTACATATTTCTCAAGTGTGGCTTTCACCGCACCCTTGCCAGCGGAAAGTTCCGCAAAGTAGTTCTTGATCAGTTCTGCCATACCGATTTTCACCAGATCGACACCAAATATTTCTTCATTGGCAAGCAGCTTGTCCAGCTTGGTCAGGTTCTTGGGTGAATCACTTAATTTATAATCTGCCACATAGGAGCTGACTGAGTCCAACAGAGGGTCTGGGCTGGGGATGAAAGCGTTTCCGTCGTCATCCACAGCCATCAGGTACCGCAGCCATCCGGCCAGCACCAGAGGGATTTGCTTTAAATCTTCCACGTTCAGGTCAGAAGCCTTTTCGTAAGCTTTTATGGTTTCACCGAAACGGATGGCAAGTTTCTGAGAAGTATCTGTGGCAATGCGCTGGGGGGTATCAGGCATAAATGGATTGGGAATGCGTATCTCAAGCACCTGGTCTAAGAATTTCTCAGGGTCAAGGATACCTGGATTTACTACAACCGGAAGCCCTTCCTGGTAGCCGATGATTTCCACCAATTTCCGCAGAAGAGGATTTTTCATTTCTTCATAGATTCGGGTATAGCCTAACAGACAGCCGTAAATGGCCAGGGTCGTGTGGAGGGGATTTAAACAGGTGCAGACCTTCATTTTCTCCACTTGATCCACAGTGTCTCTGTCAGTGAAAATGACTCCACCCTGTTCCAGCGCAGGTCTGCCGTTGGGGAAGGAATCTTCAATGACCAGATATTCGCATTCTTCCGCATTGACGAAGGGGGCGATATAGGTATTTTTGGATGTGATAACCGCATCAAGCTCTTCCATGCCGTCCTTTTCTAACATGGCCTCTACTGTTGCATCAGGTCTGGGGGTGATTTTGTCAATCATGGTCCAAGGGAAAGATACTTTGGAATTGTCTCTGATATATGCCTGAAATGCTTTGTCTGCAAGCCCTTTTTCACACCAGGCATCTGCAAAGGAGATTACGGCTGATTGCAGTTTATCTCCGTTATGTGAGCAGTTGTCCATGCTGACCATGGCAATGGGGAGTCTGCCGTTGGAAAAGCGGTGATACAAAAGGGATACTACTTTGCCCAGATAGCTGTCAGGTTGTTCGGGGCCTTTTTCAAAATCTGCCTGGATGGCAGGGAGGGTGTTTCCTTTGGTATCGGTCACGGCATATCCTTTTTCTGTGATGGTGAAGCTGGCCATTTGCAGGGTGGGATTGGCAAAGATATCTTTCAGGCGGGCAAATTCCTTCTTGTTGGAGCTGTCCAGGATCAGGGATTCCATAATACTGCCTATCACGGTTTTTTCTACAGTGTTGTCCGCCTTCAATGTGGCCAGGATGGTAAAGTTATCGTGAGGGCGATAGCCTTTTTCTATGATTTCATAATCGTAGCCTTCCACGGCAATGAGGCCTGTGTCCATGTGACCTGCGTTCAGCATGTTTTGTACAACATTTGCCAGAAATGCGCGGAAAATATTCCCGGCGCCAAAGTGAATCCAGACAGGGTGCTGGTAAGTGTTGTGCTGGATGGTATCGAAGTGGAAGTCGGGCAGAGCGTAGCCTGCTGCCAGATAGGCATCCCGGTCGGCTGTCACGCTGTTTCTTGTCAGTTTCATAAATATACTCCGTTTCTGCGTTTTATTCCTGCGAACAATGAGCAGGCAGATGTGCCGGCATCCGTTTGGCAAATGCCGCGAAGGTCAAACACCAATGTGCCCTTTAGGGCACATTGTGCCCTGAGGGGCACATTCAGCTTTGCTGCAGTATGTTTGCCTGTGTCATTCAGTATTTCGTATTTTGAGTGTTTTTATGCGAGTGAGCTGCAGCGCATTTACCAGCTATTTCTTTGGAAGAAACTGTGTAAAAGGGATATTTTGTGATATAATACTTAATGTATCATGGCTCATGATATCAATGTGGAGAAAGGTATAAATTCCCACATGCGGAAAATATCCTTTTTGGCTATGAAATATGAGAGGAAATGCAGCAGAAATAAAGAAAATGTTACAGGAAGATAAGAAATTTGACTGGAAATGGAGAAACGGGGAAATCATATGTCGGAATTTAAAAGAGTGCCTTTTACCAAAGCGATGAAAAAGACTCATACCATTCTTCTGCCGGAAATGTTGGAATATCATTCTCCGTTTTTACAGGCGGCATTTCAGGGCAGTGGCTATCAGTTTGCGGTCATGGAGGGCAGTCGTCACCTCAAAGAAAAGGCGCTGCGTTATATCAATCATGATTATTGTTATCCGGGAATTCTGATTATAGGGCAGATTTTGGATGTATTGGAGGAAGGCAGATATCCGGCGGACAAGATTGCTTTCATGGAACCCCAGGCCGGCGGCGCCTGCAGGGCGGGGAATTATTATCATGTGATTATCAAGACACTGAACAAATGCGGTCATGGGCAGATTCCGGTGATTTCGCTGAATTATAAAGGTCAGGAGAAACATCCGGGATTTCGTATCAGTCCCAGATTGTTCCTGGATGCAGTTACGGCTGTCTGCTATGGGGATTTGATGATGAGTCTGTATCAACAGGTCAAACCTTATGAAAGTGAGGTCGGAGCTTGCGATGCGGTGCGGATGCACTTAGAGGAGAAGCTGACGGAAGAGATTCGGACACATTACCGCAGACCGGGTGGAAGAAGGGCGGCTTACAGGGAGATGATAGAGGCATTTGCCAGGATTCCTGTCCAGGCAGCAGCCAGGAAGAAAGTATGTGTGGCAGGGGAAATATATATTAAATTTTCGGCGCTGGGCAATCATCATTTGGAAGAATATCTGGTGAAACAGGGATGCCAATGTGTTATGGGCGGGTTTATCAATTATGCCATTTATGTATTGGACAGTGATTACAGGGCTTATTTGATTGATACGCCAAGGCCGATACTGCGCAAAGGGTATGATATTGCCCTTGCGTATCTGAAAAAAGTACAACAGGAGCTCTATGAGGAAGTGGAAAAGCAGGGTCGTTTTGAGATGGATATGCCTTTTGCGCAGTTGAAGGAGAGAACCTTGCATACCATAGGCTGTGATTGTATCACAGGGGACGGATGGCTGGTGGCGGCAGAGGTATGTGCCGCTGTGGAACGGGGATGCAGGCATGTGCTGATTGTGCACCCATTCGGCTGCCTTGTCAGTCATGTCAGTGAACGGGGCATTGTGAAAAAACTGAAAAGTTTGTATCCGGATGTGAATATCCAGACCATAGAGTATGATTATGATTCCAGTGATACTTTGAGGGAGGGCAGGATATTGCTGGGGATTGGTGACGTGGGATGACTGAAAGTGGAAAAAGTGCCATAGAAAGAGACAATCTGGCATTGACAGAAACCGGAATCATAACCCCTCAAGACACTCTTCCGGAGGTAAGTTATAAAGAAGGGGTAAATAAGCAGAGATTTGATGCAATAAATAAGGAAAATCCTTTTATACGGGATATACAGAATGAACTTCTGTTAAGCGAAAAACGATGTCAAGAGTTAGAGTTATACTCAAGACCGCCAGAATTTACAAATCCGCCCAAGGTGAGTATATATGGCTGGCGGTCTTTTGTTGCAGTTTGCTGCAAATTTCATTGGCGTGCAGTATATATTGTTAGATATTTTAACCCCGGATGTGACTTTGGACATTCGGGGCTTTTTAATCGTTATTTTGAAGTCTGAAGTAATTCTATAATTTCAAATATAATGGAAGCAATTCTTTCCTGATCCTTTTTAGGCAGTTTCATAAGCTTATGATATACCTCCAAAGCAATATTTTCTGAGGAAGAGTTTATAGTATCAATATCTTTCAGCAATTCATCCAAGGATATGCCAAGTCCACGGGACAGTTTATTGACACTTTCCAGGGTGGCATTTTTTTCACCGCGTTCTAACTGGCCGATATAAGTGGGGTGAAAATCACACAATTCGGCCAGTTCTTCTTGGCTTAAATGTTTCTGTTTGCGATAAAATCGTATTCTGTTGCCCAGTTCAACTGCGATCGACATATCAACATCCTTTCTATATAAAATGTATACTATAAATATTATTATTTTCAATCAATATACTATTGACACTATTATTAATAAAATGTATACTAAAGATATTAATTTTAGAATTAGGAAAGAAAAATTTATGAAAGTTGTAATTTCCGGATTATATTGCAAAAGTATCAATTGGGGATTCAAGTTTGTTTAGATATGGAGATTGATAAATGAAGATTAAAGTTGCAGTCATTGATGAAGATGAAAATTACGTGAAGAAACTGGTAAGCAATTTTCAGCTAAATTATGCAGATAAGGTGGAAATATACGCATTCCCTGAATATAAAGCGTTTGTAACATTTTTTACAAGCAATATTATTCATGTTATATTGCTCAGCGAGAAGATATCTGTCAGCAAAGAAGATATTCCTGCGGAAGTATCCTTTGCGTGGTTAGTATCCAACAATGCAATTAAAGAGTGGGAGGGAAGTCCTGCGGTGGGCAAATACCAGAAGATGGAAATGCTCTATAAGGAAATGCTTGGTCTATATGCGGATCTGAAGGGCAAGATGATATTAAAAAGCGGTGGTGACAGTAAATATATCCTTTTTACTTCAATGCAGGGAGGAGCCGGTACTTCAACGGCTGCGGCGGCGTATGCCTTATTTCTTGGAAAGCAGGGAAAAAAAGTACTCTATTTAAATTTTGATTTTTTGGGAAATGCGGAAAATTTCTTTCAAGGAGAAGGTAATACTGGATTTTCAGATGTTATTTATGCGTTAAAGAGCAAGAATGAAAAAATATCCATCAAGTTGGAAAGCATTGTCAGGTGTGATGTGAGGGGAGTGTCTTTTTTTGCATCCTGTAAGAATACAAACGATATGTTGGAAGTAGATACTGAAGAGGCAGATGTATTGCTTGCTGCTTTGAATGGTATGGAATGCTGTGAGTATATTGTAATAGATATCCCTATGGATTTTTCTCCTATTTGTAAGCTTGTGATGGAAAAATACGCAAGCGACATTATTTTGGTCTGTGATGGAAGTGATATCGGCATAGGAAAGATAAGAAGAGGATTTGAGGTCATAAAGTATCTTCAGCAGAGAGATAAAAGTATTATTTGGGCAAAGTGCAGATTATTATATAATCGCTGTCAAGCTGGCATAAGTCATAAGCTGCCGGAGCCGCAGATAGATATTGTCGGAGAAATTTGCAGTGTGTCGAAAATGTCTTCCGAAAAACTGGCGGATGAACTGAAAGATCACGCTGCAATTATCAGTATTGGAATATAGCTCAGGAGAGTTATTGGAATGTACAGGATGAACTTATGGAGGAATGATAGCTGTCATGGTCACTGCGGCAAACTTCATTGCTCGTGAGTATAAATCGCATTCAATGATGTATTTATGGTATTAAAACAGAAGAAGGGCATGTGTAGTATGGACACACTAACATGGAAACGGACAGGATTATGACAGACGAAAAAATGCAGGATTTCATACAGGATTGCAGAAGTTATGTATTTGAACAGTACAATTTAAATGATATGGAAGATGACCGGCTGGAAGAAGCAATAGAAAAGCTGGTGAAAAACAGGCTGGAAAATGAGTATGTGCCAATTGGACAAATGGTGGAGATAGTGCGGCAGATTTACAGCTCGATCAGAGGGTTTGGCTTGCTGGATACCATCATTTCTGATGAGACTATTACAGAGGTGATGATCAATGGTCCGGATGAAATTTTCATAGAAAAGAAAGGCCGTTTATCTAAACTGAATCAGAAATTTGACAGTGAAAGGCAGTTGGAGGACATTGTGCAGAAGATTGTGGGATTAGCCGGAAGGGAAGTAAATCAGGCCAATCCCATCGTGGATACCAGGCTGCCGGATGGCTCTCGTGTCAACGTGGTGCTGCCTCCGATTTCTCTGAAGGGTGCCATTGTAACAATCCGAAAATTTTCAAAGGTTCCCATGACAATTGCGCAGTTGATAAGATATGGTTCTATTACCCAGGAGATTGCGGATGTGTTAGAACTTCTGGTAAGGGCGAAGTACAATATTTTTATTGCGGGTGGTACCGGGTCAGGAAAAACAACCTTCCTGAATGCGCTATCCAACTATATTCCCAAGGATGAACGTGTAATCACGATTGAGGATTCAGCGGAATTACAGATTGTGGGTGTGGAAAACCTGGTGCGGTTGGAGACAAGAAATGCCAATGCTTCCGGAGCCGGTGCAGTGACGATACGAGATTTGATCAAGTCTTCTCTGCGTATGCGTCCGGAGCGGATTGTAGTAGGTGAAGTTCGCGGCGGTGAAGCATTGGATATGCTTCAAGCTATGAATACAGGGCATGATGGTTCCTTGTCAACAGGTCATGCCAACAGTACCAAGGACATGTTAAGCCGTTTGGAGACCATGGTGCTCCAAGGTGCTGATGGATTGCCGTTGGAGGCTATACGGCAACAGATTGCGTCTGCGGTAGATATCATTATTCATTTGTCCAGGCTGCGGGATAAATCCCGTAAAACAATGGAAATCACAGAAGTCGTAGGATATGAGAATGGGGAAATCCTTTTGAATAAATTATATGAATTTGTGGAGGATGAGCAAATGAGTACATTGGATGAAGTGGTTGGCAGTTTGCAGAGAACAGCGAATCCTATGGTAAAGGATTTCAAACTTCGGCTGATGGGGTATCGAGGAGCGATATAAACCACAAAAAATATGAATGCGGAAAAGTGTGTTATGAATAACATCAGAAATGCAGGCAGGAGAAAAGTCATATGGCAAAAGAGAAAAAAGAGTCAAAACAATTGATGGGACAAAAGGAATCGGAGTATGTAACAACTCTGTTGGGGACACCTGTTATCAACTACCATGTATATTATCGAACTAAAAAAGATAAGCTCATTCATTTTTTGCTGATGATGGCCTGCGGCTGTGTGGTGGGATATGTCTTTTTTGGTAATCTTGCACTGGATGAATATGGCAGTAAGACTATGCTTACCCATATTTTAAATGTGGTAATTCCTGTGGCAATAGGGATGATTCTGATAGTGGTATATGCGCCGATTCAGACGAAAAATTTGAAAAAAAAGCGTGATGCGACGCTGAGAAATCAGTTCAGGGATTTACTTGATTGTCTGGTGAATTCTCTTGCCAGCGGCAAGAATGTACAGGGGGCATTGGAGGATGCGCTGGTAGATCTGCGCATGCAGCATTCTGCTAAGGCATATATTGTGAGTGAAGTTCAACTGATGATCAGTGGAATGAGGAATAATATCGGAATTGAAAATCTGCTGATTGATTTTGGACACCGCAGTGGTATTGAGGATATTACCAATTTCGGGATTACATTTCAGACTTGCTACCGAAAAGGAGGCAATATCAAGCAAGTGGTGATTAAAACAAATGAGATCATCAGCAGTAAAATGCAGATGGAAGAGGAACTACGAACCAAAATATCTTCTAATGTAAATGAACAGTACGTAATGCTTGTGATGCCAGTGCTTATTGTGGCGGTAGTTAAGGGAGGAAACGCCGCTATGGCAGCTAATTATGCCAGTCCGGTTGGAATTGTTACCAGTATTGTATGTCTGGGAATTTTTATCAGTGCATACCTGATTGGCTGTAAAATAGTAGAAGTAAAGGTGTAAGGAGAGCGTTTGGATGAGTATATTAAATTTGATTATGTTGATCATTACTACGGTTGTGGTGATGCTGTGCGCATTCCCGTTGCTGATTGGTAAAAAATATGAATCCTTGCTGACACCTCTGGATGAAGAGAAATTTTCTATGAAATACCTTTATTGTATCGGTCTGCGATGGCTGGAAATATTAAAAGAAAGTTATACTTCCAAATGGCATCTCCGCCAGAGGAATTTAATCAATATTATTTGGGGCAAGGATTACATTGATTATTACTTGATGATTTATTCTGCAAAACGTCTGACATTATCTTTGGTAGTAATGGCCATTGTGATGTGCCTGGCAATGCTGTCAGGAACCTATGCGCCTGTGTTTTTCATTTTTGCCATTGCGGCGGGCGGAGTGGTTTACTATACCTATTCTAATGATTTGGAAAAACAGATGAAGGAAAAAGCGGATTCTTTGGTGGGAGAACTTCCTGAGATTGTGTCAAGGCTGGCGTTACTGCTGAATGCGGGTATGATTTTGAGAGAAGCTTGGGAGACTGTGGCGAATTCCGGGAACAGCGAAATATATCAGGAAATGAAATTTGCGTTGGCCAATATGAACAATAGCATGTCTGATTATGAAGCGATTTATCTGTTTGGTCAGAGAAGTGAGAATGGGGAAATCAGGAAATTTTGTTCCAGGGTGACACAGGCGATTGAAAAAGGGGGCAATCATCTGTCGCTCGAACTGTCTCAGCAGGCGATTGAAATGTTTGAACTGAAGCGGCAGATGGTTGCGAGAAAGGCGGATGGAGCGGCGCAGAAATCTTTGGTTCCCCTTTTTATTATGTTTGTAGGAATTCTGGTGCTGATTATGGTTCCGATCATGAGTAATCTGTAGGTTATTCTCCGGTTATGACCGGGAATAAATAAATAGGCAATCGATAAAACGAGAAAGGAGAGGGATTATGAATAGGTTGGATAAGTTGTATTTGTCAGCCCAAAGTAAGATCAATCATTTCCTGGAAGATGAACAGGGAGAGACCAATATTATAGCAATTGTTGTAGTGTTGGGAATTGTGGTGGCTTTGGCAATAGTGTTCGGTCAAAAGTTAACTGATTTATTTAATGCCTGGTGGGATCAAATTGCTACATCACGATAAGGATGACAAATCATCAGAATCTTGGCCGGAGGGCGAAAAGAGGAAAGCCGTACCAGGAATATCATTTCTGATTGGGACAAGCTGTGCCCTTGGGCATGGGACTGTTATACTCCTGGTACGGCCGGAGCTTTCCGGAGGTATTGAAGGACCAATGAGAAGCTGAAAGAGGAAAGAATTATAAAAATACGAAGAAATTGAGAAAAATAATGAGAATTGCTGAGTTAATAGTATGTTTTTCAGCCAATATCGGTTTGCTGTATTTTATCCGCCGAAGGCGGTATTTTGATATTTATATGGCCAGGGGGATTCTTCCCTGTATCAGAGGGCTGGATAAGGTGATGAACATAGTGATCTGGTGTGTACATGTGGCGGTTCTTGCCATCATGTTGGCATCGGAGAAAGATGTGTATATAAAATATGTATGTGTGTTACTGGCGGTCTGGCTTTTCTATATCGCCTTAATTGATGCTCAGAACAGGACGATTCCCAATGTACTGCTGGGAAGTTTGGCAGGGATGAGGGCAGTTTGGTGGGGGCTTGAAATAGTTTTAGGGGGGATGCCTGAGAAAGGGCAGTTGTTATATCAGTTTCTATATACTTTTATTTTGTTTTTGCTGCTGTTATTTGTGGCAATGATTTCAAAGGGCGGATTTGGCTATGGAGATGTGAAGATGCTGACAGTTATGAGTCTGTTCCTGAATTATGGAATGCTTATGTCTGCTATATTGACAGCATTGCTGGCGGCAATGGTTTGTTCTCTTTATCTGTTGACAGTCAAAAAAACGGACAGGAAGTCTGCAATACCATTTGCCCCCTTTTTTTATTGTGGTTTTGTGTTGAATGGCATTATTATGCTATGGAATTAAATATGATAAATTTCGTTCCCAGGAGTGGACAGGGGTGTAATTATGAAAAACAATAGTTTGATAGCAATTGTGCTGATTGCTTTTTTGGCAATGGCATGGTATCGGATGGTATTGCTTCCGGCAGAGACGGCCTCTTCTGTGCAGGATCTGAAAACAGAGGCAAGGGAAAATGCGCAAAAGGGTTCACCGGAATTGGCGGTGAAATTTTTTAAGCAGCTTCTAAATATCAAGGATACTCTGGAGGATCGCGTGGAGCTGCTGCAATATTATAAACAATGTCTGGAAGATGGGAGCATTGAGTTCGACGACAGCGATATTCAAAGGTTTCTGTCTGAAACAATGAATATTTATTCTGAGGATGCAACTTCCTATGAGATGGCCATGAATTTCTGGAAAGCGGCAGGAAATCTGACAAAATGTGCGTCAATCATGAATATGGCAGAAGCTC
This sequence comes from uncultured bacterium, assembly GCA_947175015.1. Classification (GTDB taxonomy): domain Bacteria; phylum Bacillota; class Clostridia; order Lachnospirales; family Lachnospiraceae; genus Acetatifactor. Next base: position 11,140 of record CAMWLE010000005.1, on the reverse strand, counting down.
ATGAGGCGGTTTCTGAGTCATTGCAGGCTGAGTTTGATGAAATTAAATACAGCTATAGGATCATAAATAGCCGATATCAGGATTTGTTACAATATTCAGAGGGAATTTTGCCGGTGTTGAATGGTGAAGAATGGGTCTGCTTTAATGATAAAATGAGCCCGTTGTTTGAAATGAAGTTCGATCAGGTGACAATCTGTAATGATGGCTATATTGGAGCCAGGAATGGAGATACCGTGAAACTTCTGACATCCAAAGGAGAGGTGGAGAAGGTTTTCAGGTTGGAGGGAGCGCAGTTGGCAGGCGCCTGTGGAAATGAACTTGTACCTGTGGTAAAAAACGGGAAATATGCCTATATTGACTTGTCCGGAAGTTCTGTTATGGAGGGTTATGATTATGCGGGAGTTTATTATAACAAGCGTGCGGCTGTGCTGTCAGAAGGAACATGGAAAGTAATTAATACTATAGGTGAGACCATAATGGAAGGAGGCTCTGAGGTAGTGCTGGACGAGAGCGGAAGGTGTGCTATGGCAGAACGCATTTTTTTGAAGCAGGGCAGCGGTTATGGTATGTATGACACAGCGGGTAAACTGGTTGCTGAAATTGATGCGGAAGCTGTGAGATGCTTTGGTGAAGATACTTTGGCGGCAGCATGCAGAAACGGCAAGTGGGGTTATGTGGATACGGACGGAAACTGGGTTTTGGAACCGAGATATGAGGATGCGCGGAGTTTTTGTAATGGATATGGAGCAGTTTGTGAGCAGGGATTGTGGGGAGTGATAGACAGAAAAGGAGATTTGGCGATAGCGTGCCAGTTTGAGAATATGTCATCGTTTACGAAAGCGGGAAAATGTATGATTCTTCAGGACGGTTATTGGAAAATATTGGAATTTACCTGCAGATAGTGTGTAGAAAATGGCGCAACGCTTTTTACGGGTTTTGCTATGTTGCGGAGTGGTGCACGAAGCATAGAGGGCGGAGCTGATGAAGCAAAGATACAAATAATGGAGCAAAGGTGCGGAAATGAAAAACAGGAAAGCGGACGGAGATGCCGGTGAAATTGTAATTGAAGCAACATTTGTAGTGACGATATGTATATTTACCATTTTTGCCATGATCAGTATGGGAATGTATTTATACCAGCGGGCTGTAGTGCGCATCGCGGCACAAAAAGCAGCGGCGGATCTGGCGATGATCTATCCTCATCTGGACAAGGAGCCGTATTATGGGTACACCAATTATTATGATTTTATGGATGACCATGTATATAGAAATACAATTCTTGGTGGCAGGATGAAGTCTGTAAATATAAATAAGGCAAAATGGTATGGTTATGGGTTGCTCAGTCAGATGTCATTGGCGGAGGATGAATATCATAAGGCACATGTGGATGTGACAATAAAAAGCAGCGGGGTGATTGAACGGTATGTGCTGGTACAGATTACACAGGAATATACATTGCCATTGTCAGGATCAGTGTTTGGCCTGTTGGGGGTGCCGGAGACTTTAACTATATCTGCTGGTGCATCGGCGAAGGTATTTGATATGACAGATTTTATGTCTTCATACAATTTTGTAATGGGAATAGAGGACGACTTGACAACAGCGATTTCGGGGAAAATTCTGCCGGCGGCAACGCAATGGCTGAAATTTGTCAAGAAAATATTTGGTTGGTAGGGGGTTGTGATGAAGCTTTTTTATAAAAATAACGGTGTCATTACTATTATGTTGGTTGTCCTGTTGGTTCCGGTTTTGATGACAAGTACGGTTCTGGTAGAAATGATACGCTATCAGAGTTCTTCGCAGTTGTTGGATATGGCAGTGAACAGTGCCGCGATGTCTGCATTGGCGGATTATAATGAGAAATTATATCAGAAGTTTGGCCTTTTGGCTGTGGAAGGAGAGAAGGATGCGGATGTGGAAGCATGGCTGAGGGAAAATATCAATGGTACCGGTAATGTTCTCAGCAGGATAGCGGATGCAGCCGCTCTTACGGTTTCGGTGGATGAACTCTATGCTTTGAACGATGTGGATGTTATGAAGCGGCAGATCATGGAAATGGAAAAATACCAGGGGCCCTTCAATTTTATTGAAGGAGTCATAGGCGTTGCGACGAAGAGCAGTATTGATGATCTTTTCAAGGAATTGAGCAAACAGCTTGCCAAGGCGGTTCCTGGACTTCAGGATTTTAAAGCGGCATCGGAAGTTGCGAATTCGTCAGGGGAAGCAGCTAACCAGTGCATAGATCTATACGAAAAGTACAATAAGTGGTCTGAGGCTGTAAAAGCATATGAAACTGCTTATGCCGGATTTAAAGAAGCTTATAATAGTGCTCTTAAATGGCATGAGAATACATATGGGACATATGAAGCACACACACCAGCAGATCCGAAGGGGAGTGAATCAGATGATGTTCTGGACAGCAGGCATCAGTCGATTACGGAGGCGAAAGAGACATACATTGCTGCCATGAAAGAACTGAATTCCCAATGGGGGGCTTTGTGTGATTCAGCCGGAAAGGTAGTGGAAAAATGTGCGGATACCGTAAGAAATATAGGAAATGTGGATGTTACAGCACAGCAGACAGAGCGCACACAGCAAAAGCAGGCGGAGAAGGATATTGTGGCAAACGATCAAACGTTGTCAGATGAGGAGCGGGCGGCAAGGAACAAGGAGATTGATGAAGCCTATAAACAGAGAGATAATGTAGCGAATGCCGCCGCTACCAGCCTGGTTAGCCAAAATAATCTGGTAGCCGGGATAGGAAATACATTGGCAGGGTTCACAGCGAGTACGGCGAAAGGAATCATGGAGAGCAATACAAGTAATTTGTTAGAGCAGGTAGAAAATTTTGAGGAATGTGCCAATCTTTTAGAGAAGAAGGAAGTTGAAATCAAAAAAACTGAAATTAAGATAGAGAATTTTCTTCCGGTGTTAGTTACTACAACGGAGAAGCAAAACCGTTATTTTGCTGCCAAAGCTCTTGGAGAAAATGATTATTATATGAGTGTGGACAGTATGACCGGAGATGCCTTGAACTATATCAAAGACGCAATTAAGCATTTGGATGAAAAATATACAGGGGAAGAATTGGAACTGTTTCAATATTTTGACTTGATGAAATATACAATTTCTTTTATTACCGGAGACGGCGCTGCTCTATCTGATTCCATTGCCAACAATACATTGACAGAGGATGATAATTTTGTTCTTCCAGGCAGTGGGATGACTTCCTCGCAGTTGGGATTCACTACCGGAGATGAAGAGGCTGTTACAGCATTGCTGGATCAACTGCAGGCGGTACGGGATGTGATGGAATATGATGTGGATTCCATGTATCCGGCAAACAGGCACGCATTGGCTCAAATGGATGTGGCAGTAGAGAATGCAATCGATTCGGCGATTCAAAACCTGACAATCATCTGTGAATATATTACTTCGGTGAGCAGGGCTATGCGGGGCAGTGTTCTGGATATGCTGAAAGCGGTCAGAGATTTTAAGCAATGTTTCAATGCGATTGTCGGTTTGATGGAGAATATGGTTTTTCTGGCTGACAATGTGCAATTGTTTTTTGAGAATGTATTGGAGATGGTGTATGAGGGTGTAATGATTAATGGTTATGTATTGGACCATTTTACCTCCAGGGCTGATATAGAGCCATATGACCGGGGAATAGGGATATTTGCGTCAACCGGGCATACTTATTTCAAATATGCCCAGTCGGAGTATGTGGTGGCTGGGAAAATGGATGAAGCTGCCAACCAAAGGAATGTTACATTGTCCCTTTATTTTATACGATTTCTTTTAAATGTTCCTACAGTACTGATGGATACAGGACTTCAGATATTGTCTGGTTCGGCCGGTATTTTTGCACCTGTGGTATTGATTCTTTTTATAGGGATTGAGACGGTTTTAGATGTGATTGCTTTGCAGGGAATTGATTGTCGGATACCTATTGTGAAATCCCATCCCTTTTTAAGCGGGTCCACACTGGTAAATATGGCTTCCGCACTGGGAAGTAAGATCAAAGACAAAGCCCAGGAGCAGATTAGTAAGATTCAGGTGGGGACAGATGTCAAGTCAATTGTGAATACGCTTGAAAATAGCATTATTCAGCCAATTGTAAGTTCCATGTTCAAGGATGATTATTTTAAGATGGACTATGAGGACTATCTATGGGTGAGAATGTGTCTGGTGAGCAATGAAACTAAAATACGCCGCATTGCGGATTTGCTTTATATGGAAATGTATAAGAGTGATACAGGTTTTTCACTGGAAAAAGAGTATACCTATCTGCGCATCAATGTGGAGGGCGAATATACAACAGTGATGCCGCTTTATGATGCGTTAGGCGCTACAAGGATAAAGTCTGTGAAGTATTGCGGATTTTAGAAGGATAACAGGAAGGATAACAGGATAGCAGTGGAATGAAAAACCGGGGAAGCATTACACTTGAGGCGACAGTGTCTTTGACAGCTTTTTTGTTTTGTATTATGTTCTTTTTAAATTTTGCCAGAGTATATATGGCTCAAAATATTGTGGCTTATGGGGCTATGGAGGCGAGCATGCAGTTTTCTATGGATTATTGTAAGGCAGCGGCTTATGGAAGCTCAAATATCGGCGGTTTTGTGGCGGAGATTATGGGCATATTTGCTAATGGTGAAGACTATCATGAGGATGCGCCGGAACTGGAGGCAGGGGACATATTTATGTTGAATGGGGGAGGTTCCCAATCCAGGATTGAGAATTATTTCGCAAAGAGTATTACAGGAAACATGGATGAAGGAAGTTTCAGAGCAAATGCTGATGAATGTCTTATGGCAGTGGGAATTGAGCATGGGATGGACGGATTGGATTTCTCAGGAACGGCATTGCTGAATTCACAGAACAAGATTCAGGTGAATATCAGATACCGGGTCAAGTTGTTAGTACCGTTTTTGGGAATATCAGAGATTGAAATGGAGCAGAAGGCTTCTAACAGGCTATGGAAGTATACTAAATGGTCATAGGAAGGGGAGATTGGCGGTGAAATTAACTTATGAATCAAAGGAAACAGGTACTTTTCTGGTTTGCTGTATGGAAGAAGGGGAAACACTGGATGCCACTTCCATGGGGATGCTGGATAACAACCGTATTGAGGGGGTGCTGCCTCTGAATTACAGCCAAATGTATGATGCACGTTATATCAAGTACAATATATCATCCAAGGTCAGCCTGAACCGCTATTTCAGCGGTGTAGTCAGCAGAAGCCGTATGGTGAATGTTATGAAAAGTATGGCGTTTGCTGTGTTGACGGCGGAAGACTATATGTTGGAGGCAAGCTCTTTTCTCTGGGATAAGGATTATATATTTGTAGATGTCAACACAGCGGAGGCATATCTGATTTATATTCCTGTGGCTGATGCGGAAAGAAAAGTCAGTTTGGATCAGTTTTTCAAGCAGTTGCTTCTGGGTGTTCAGTTTGATCAGACGGAAAACTGTGATTATGTGGCAAAGCTTCTGGGGTTCTTTCATTCTAATGTGAATTTTAGTTTAAAAGCTTTTTACCAGATGTTGAACAGGTTGTCTGATGAGGTATCAGGGGATGTTTGTGTCAAGCCTGAGACCAAAGGGACAATCAGACCGGCAGGCAATCCGAGCCCTTCTGTAGAGCAGCAGGCAAAAGAAGTGCAGGATAATATTTCCGGGCAGGAGGTACAAACACGGGAGAATGGGACAGGAGAAATGCGGATACCGGGAGGAAGTGTGATTTCAGCGCCCGGAGCAGGAAGTTCGGAAAAAGATCAAAGCAATAAGAAGCCTTTCTTGGGCATTTTTGGTAAAAAGGAAAAAGGTACCAAAAAAGCTGTGGAGGAAAAGGCAGGAAAAGAAGTTGAAATAAAAGAATCTACAAAGGGAAAAAAGGCAAGAAGACAAAAAAAGGAAAAGGACCAAAGTATTCATAGGGATGGAAAAGGAGTACAGCCTGGATTCAATATACCAGGGCAGTCTTCAATGCGAATACCGGGGCAGAACTCTGGGGATGAGCCGGAAAACGCTGCTGTAAATGCGGTATCGCAGGTACCAGGGCATGAGTCCATGGCAAAACAATGGGAAATGGCAAATGTACAGGTGGAAGAAGGAACAGAAGTATTAGAGGATGAGACAGAGGTATATGGGGATGAGACGGAAGTAGTTGGAGTCGACATAGGGAGTGCATGGTTGGAACTGTTGGATTTTATACCTGGATTGACACCAAGGATAGATTTGAATTTCGATAAGCCTTATCTAACCATTGGACGGATTTCATCGGATGAAGTAAGGCCGGATATTGCTTTTCCCAGAGAGTTGAAACGGATTGGGCGGCGGCATGCCCGGATTGAACGCAGGGGCGGGGAGTATTATATCACAGATTTGGGTTCTGCAAACCATACATTACTGGATAATGAAATTCTGGCCGCAAACCAGCCTTATCAACTGCGTGACGGTATGGAATTGGCATTTACTACAGGAAAATTGGTGCGTTATCTGGTACATATCATGTAGGAGGATAGGGGGATTGGATGAAGATCAGGGGAGGATGCTGGTCGGAAATCGGCCATAGGAGTGTAAATCAGGATGCCGTTATATATCATCAGCTCATACAGGGAACGAATTGTTTTGTATTGGGCATGGTCTGTGATGGTGTAGGCGGCTTGGAACGCGGAGAGATTGCGTCCGCATTTTTGACGGGAAAAGCGGACATGTGGTTCAAAGAGGTATCAAAATGGTTAGATATTGCCCGGAATGATACGGATATTTTGTTTTCTCATTTGAAAGATGCCGCGGAACTTTGGAATGAGGAGTTGTGCTGTATCTGCCAGGATATAGGGATTCGAACCGGAAGTACCATGTCACTGCTGATGTTGGTACGGGATAAGTATTATATAATTCACGTAGGTGACAGCCGGATTTATCGTTACCGGGGCGGAATGGAACAATTAACCATAGATGCAAGCATTGCTTGTATGAAAAACGGCCGCATGAAAAATTATCTGGAAAATTATATGGGAAAGGGTAAGGAACTGCGGTTCCAGGCGGTAGAAGGAACGATACAGGAGGGTGATTTGTTTCTGGTATGTTCCGATGGCCTGTATCACCGATTGCGGGAAGAAGACATAGTGCATATTGTCCGGGAATGTGAGGAAGGAGAAGAAATAGAGGCACTATGCAGAAGGGTGATCATGCAGATGTTGGAACGGGGGGAAAAGGATAATATTTCTCTGTGTATATTGCAGGTTATGGAATGAGGCTGAAAATTTTGATGTTTTATAAGCGGAAAGGAGCGGTATGTGGCGGTTATCAGGCAGTGAGCTGTTGCTGTATGGCGGTATTGTGTGCATGGGTGCAGCGGCGGTAACAGGAGTTGTGGCGGTTGTGATATTTACTGTCACAGGGCGAAAACTAAGAAGAAAGCTTGAGCAAGAATATGGGAAGCCAAGGTATTAGAAAATCGTGTGGAACGGGGAAGGAGTAAGAAATGTCCCGGATAGTCGCAGGTATGTATGAAATACAGGAAAAAATAGGAGCAGGCGGCGGAGGTGTGGTTTATCTGGGCAGGCATTTCCGTCTGAAAAAGCCGGTGGTGCTCAAGGCGGATAAGCGCAGATTAAGCACATCCGAAGAATCGCTGCGGCGCGAAGTGGATATGCTTAAGGGGTTAAGTCATACTTATATTCCGCAAGTCTATGATTTCGTCCAGGAGGACGGTGTGGTTTATACAGTCATGGATTATATTGAGGGAGAGAGTCTGGACAAGCTTCTGGCAAGGAATCAGCGGCCGTCTCAGGCGGAGATCATCCGGTGGGCATGTGAATTGTTGGAAGCGCTTTGCTATCTCCATAGCCAGGGCCCTTATGGAATTCTGCATGGTGACATCAAACCTGCCAATATTATGCTGCGGCCGAACGGGGATATCTGTCTGATTGATTTTAACATTGCCCTGGCGTTGGGAGAAGATGGGGCGGTAAAGGTCGGCTTCAGCCGGGGGTACGCATCGCCGGAACATTACGGAGCGGATTATATCAGCCAAAACCGTCCGGCAGCAGTGGGTACGGCTTCCGGATTTAGCCAGAGCAGCAGTGCTGTACAGACTGAAGACACAGTAACAGATGAGAATTCGGATATCACCGAGGTAGATAATGGACAGACGGGCCGGAACCAGTCAAATCAGAACCGGTCAGGCCATAATCAGACGGGGAGAAGTCAGGATTTTTCTGCTTCATCGGGCAAAAGTACCGCCCGGGGGCGATCGGGAATTAAATTGGATGTAAGATCGGATATTTACAGCCTTGGTGCAACTCTCTACCATCTCCTGTCAGGCGCCCGTCCTGCCCAGGATGCTTTGGAAGTAGTTCCTTTGGGGCCGGATATCTGTAGTCAGGCGGTTTCGGCGATTATCAGCAAATCCATGTCGCCTGACCCACAGCAGCGTTATCAGACTGCGGATGAAATGCTCACGGCATTTCGCACACTACATAAGTGGGACGGGAGAGTGGTGCGGCACAGGAGGCGTGCTGTTTTGGCCGCTGCGCTGTTATCCATTATTTTTTTGCTTGGAGGTTTCAGTTCTTTGATTGGCCTGAAGCAATTGGAGCAGATTCAGACTTCGCTTGCCATGGCGGAATATTCGGCAAATGCCCTGGCAGAGGGGAATGTATCCGGGGCGGTAGATTTGGCACTGCAGGCAATCGCACAGAGGAAGAGTATTCTTGACGCACCGGTTATGACACAGGCCCGGAAAGCTTTGACAGATGCCTTGGGAGTATACAATCTGGCAGACGGATTTCAGGCTCTTGATGCGCTGGAACTTCCGGCGGAACCTTTTGATATTGCGGTATCTCCCCAAGGGTCTTACTTTGCCGCAATATATGCCTATGAGGTTGCGGTCTACAGCATGAAGGAACAGAGGCTGATTGTCACGCTTCCCATACAGAATTCGGCAATGTCGGATGTGGTGTTTGCGGATGAGACGCATATTGTCTATGCAGGAGATACAGGCGTGGCAGCATATGATCTGAAATCACAGACAGTTCTGTGGACAGGGGAGGCTGCCACCATGCTGGCGCTTTCGGGAGATGGAGGTATTCTGGCGGCTGTCAACCGGGATGCGGATCATGCGGTAATATACAGTGCTGCAGATGGAGTTAAATTGGCGGAGTGTTCTTTTGAAGGGCTGTGTATGTCGGTGGCAGCCAATGATATTTTTGCCGATCCCGGCAATGCCGTCTTTGCTTTGAATGAGGATGGAAGTCTTCTGGCGGTAAGTTTCAGCAATGGTGGGCTTATGCTTTTGGACTGGAAACATCCGGAGGAAAGCATAGTGGTCTATGATGAATCGGAGTATGGGTATTTTGCGGGAGGATTCCATGGCAGATACTTTGCCTTTGTGTCACAGAAAAGCGGTGAGTCACTGTTTGGACTGATTGATACAGAAGAAGCAGTTTACGCTGGGGGCTACAGCTCGCGGGAAAGTATCCTGCTCAAAGCGGATGAAAAAGGAATTTATCTGGCGGAGGGCAATTTGCTGGTAAGTCTGGAGATAACCGAGGATGGCACTATGGAGGAACAGGAACTGGCTTATACGGGCAGTGTGAATATTACCGCATTTTCTGCCGGGGAGGACTATGTGCTGGTTGCCACGGATGATAATCATTTCTCCTTTTATGATGCCGGCGCGCATGTGTCTTCTACAGAAGAGGCAAATATGGGCTGTGATTTCGTGAAATTGGCAGGAGACTATGCCGTTGTGGGTAATCGGAATGAGCCGGTGCTGCGTTTGTTACGGCGAGAGGATCAGAAAGCGTCAGAGTTATTGGCATATGATGCCCGCTATGCCCATGATGAGGCGAGGGTCAGTCAGGATGGCCGAAGTGTTATGCTGTTTGGGTATCAGAGCTTTTGTATCTATGATATGGACGGGAATCTGCGGATGCAGGCAGAGCTGCCGGATGCGGGGAATATCTATGACCAGCAGTTTATCAGGGAGGGTAACGATTCCTGGCTGGAGGTCATATGGTATGATGGCATGATACGCAGGTATGACGCATGGGATGGGGGACTTTTTTCGGAAGAGCAGGGAGACGCGCCTGCGAAGGATCTGTATGAAGAGTTTCTTATCGGGGATTACAGAGTGACTTCAGCCCTTCATGGAACCCCGGAGGTATATCATGTGAAAAGCGGCAGATTGACGGCTGCCCTGGAGAAGGACGCGTTTCTTACCTATGTGACGCAGATGGGGGAATATATCATTGCGGAATATATCAATACTTCGGGGGAGCGGTATGGGATTTTGATGGATCAGGAATTTCAGACATTGGCTTATCTGCCGGGGCTGTGTGATGTTGTGGGGGACAGGCTGATATTTGACTATGAATCCGGGCATCTGCGGCAGAGTCCTGTTTATTCTCTGCAGGAATTGGTGGAGCTGGGGATGGCTTATGGAGATAGTCAGGAGAAACGTTAATTCCGTGTCTGTATCGGTTTTGAGACTGACAATAGAGATTGTACGGGGATAGAAAGCGAGGAAGAAGCAAATGAGAAAATGGAAAAAAGCGAAAGGGATGTTGGTGAGTGTTACGGCAGCAGTATTTTTGGCGGCGCAGATGCCGTTGGAGGTTCTGGCAGATACAGATGTCAGCAAGGATGCCGCGGAGGAAGTACAAGCAGTGGAAAGTGAAGGCATACCGAAGGATATGGCGCCGGATGATGTGGATCAAGGAGATACTATTGCGGAAGATGGATATCAGGATTGGAATAAGGCAGAAAGTGCGTTATCAGATGAGACTGCAGAAGAAAGTGCGGACGTAAACGGAGGGATTGCAGCGCAGGACGAAGATGTGCTTAGCGGATATGTGGACGGAACCAATGGGGCGGTAAGTTGGACGTATGATCCGGAGACAAAAATTACTGTGGTCACAGGGATAGGGACAAGGGGTATGGATGGAGTAGGTACTTCATCTTGTTTCCCCACAACAACGCAGCATATCAGGTTTGAAAACTGTGAGATGGAAGGGTCATATGCCTATTTGTTCAAAGATCTGGAAGATGTAATATCCATAGATTTTACGGGCTTAACGATGCAAAATGTGACAGATATGCGACATATGTTTTCTGGCTGCAGCGG
>CAMWLE010000004.1 GCA_947175015.1 uncultured bacterium | reverse complement strand
CCATAATCTATTACAAATATATTCTCTCTCTTTCTTTCCTCAGCCTCAGTGACAACATTAGAAGGTGCGATAATTTTCTGCTTTCTTTTACTTGCTTCAGCAATCATTTCAGTTCTTGTAATCAAAACATAATCCGTCTCAAATTGAAAATGATTAAGTCCAATGGAAATGACATCTTCTTTCCCGATTACATCCTCAATCATCTTTTTATTCCCTGCAATATTTTTTCCAGGCGCAACCAACAACAATTTTTTCCCTCTTAGCTCTTCTTCCAGAACAGCAATAACTTTCGTATCATCATAATGCTTCCTTGCATTATATTGCAAATACAATTCTTCCGCATAAATTTTGTCGAAGGATATCTTCTTGTCTTCTTCAATGCTGCCCAATAATTCCGCAACATGGTCGATCGGAAGCATATGCCTGGAATAAAAATATGTTGCATAGCTGGGCGTACAATGGTTGATAGAAGAAAGATAATGTTCAACAGAATATCCCCAATATATTTCTTTATGAATCACATTGATCACATCATCAATCAGTTGCAGCAATGGAGCTATCTGATAATTCTTTCCATGGTATAAATTCAAGTGTTCCAGCATAAGCTCAGTATTTAAATTGCCGGCTCCCTTTCCCATTCCCATCACAGAAGCGTCCAATATTAGATTTCTCTTGGTTGGAAATGATAACAAAGACATTGCGTTGGAATAAGAAAGCTGTAGATTATTATGGGAATGAAATCCAAGTGTCATATTTTGATCAAGATTATTATCTACCAAATGCAACAGACGGACAACATCCTTTTCCCGCATTTCTCCAAAACTATCCACGATATAGAACCCGGAGGCATCGGGCAGTTCCGTATTCACTGCATCAATTAGCTCCAACAGCTCCTGATCTGTATAACGCATAGTAAGCATAGGCTGGATAAAGAACTGATACCCTTTTGATATTATCTCTCTGCCCCCCCAATTGCTTCCTTCCAGTGTTTCTTATGAAATGCCAGACGGATGCCATCTATTCCCTTTTCATTCCTTTTATCCAAATGATCAATATGAAATTTACCATAATCTATCATGGCAACATAAGTTATCCCCCGTCTTTTATGCTTCAGGAAATGCTGAGGGATAACCTTTTCATTACAGTACTGTGTACGTCCGCATTCGCTGCCTTTCTTCTCGTCTATGTACCCTAATTCAATATAATCGACTGCGGATCCCTCCAATGCGGAAAGAATAGAATCCATATATTCCTGTCCAAAATTGAAATCATTGACACACCCCCCATCGCGAAGCGTTACATCCAATACTTTTATACCACTCATAATTTATCCTCTTCTCCATTCCAATTCCACGTTCATACTCCCGCCATCAGAAATCCGCGGACAAATTTCCGTCTGCTTCACATCGGAACATTCGTCTGGATACTGTCCGGATGGATGCTGCGCCCTGTGGAAAAACGTTGATAACTCAAGCGTTGAGCAATGCTTCCGCCAGTGCAAAATCCTCCGGGTTGTTAATGTCAACGGCCTCCCTGAAAGACAACTCTTTTATGAAAGGATGCTTTCCGATCCTTCTATGGCATTGCTCATACATCTTCTTTGTAAATACATATATTCCGGAAGTTTCCCGATAGATCGGTTTTAAGTCCTGACTTCTCGGAACATTTGCCGCATCAAAATTCAACGGCTGTCCATCCTGCCATAAATAGTCCTGTATCCTGACCGCACAGAACGCTGAATCATATTGTCCTGATACCACTACCTCAATACATTGCCGCATCGTCTCCACCGTGACAAAAGGCGCTGTAGCATGGGCGTAAACATAAATATCAGCAGACATAATGTTGATAAAACAGTCAAATATCTGATTGAAATTAGAAGTTGACAAATCCAGATACTTCGGACGTTTTATAAAATTTACGCCTTCTGTCAAATAAGGAATAATCGCCTCATCACTACAGAACACATTGACAGAATCGAGACATTCTAATTTCCGGAGACACTCCAGTTCATGTTGAAGCAGCGGTTTATCGCCCAACAACTTCGTATTTTTTCCCGGAAGCCGCTCATTATTCAGCTTAATCGGCATGACTGCAATTATTTTCATCTATCCCTCCCTACCCGCTTTCTCAGGTGTTCTATCAATCCCTGTAAATTCCATTCTTCAAAATAAAGAATCAAAATCCACTCTGGGAAAAACCTCCAAGCTTCCGCCTCTTGTGGCATTAAAAATCCGAACTTCTGTATCTTCAATGCTTGTCCTTGCACATTCATATGCCACTTTGTTCTGAAATGCATTAAGATAAGCCGTTTTGATATCGCGACTTTTTCTCGAATTCTCTTTCTCATCGAAATGGACCCTATCACCAAGAAAGTTACAGTCGACTCCCAATAAATAAATTTCCTTGAATCCCATATATACAGCCATTTGCATGGCCAGATAGGTAATTGTTCCCCCATCTGCAAATCCTTGTTTCACCTCAAAGGAAAAGTATGTATTAAATTGATCCTTGTTGATATACAAATGCTTTAACGTCCTGGTTCTGTCAACAGGAAAGAGATTGATACTTTTATCTTCCGGTCTATTCACATCCTTGAGGTTTATATTCCATTTTGTATTGATATTGCCAATCCCTACGAACACTCTTTCCGCCGGCATCAGTGTTTGCGCATGCGTTAATCTATTATAAACAATACCATCCGAAATCATATAGTAAGTTGGCCTGAAATCTGTTTTCGAGAAAACATTGACGATTGAATTCATGGAAATTGTATTTTCATTCCTCAATTTTTCTAAATCTTCCATGGTAAGACTGGGACCGGTGGCCACAATAAAAACACGTTCTCCACAATGTCTGCTTCTATACTCTTCTGTTTTCTGAAATCTGGGATCTGATTTATAAGCTTCTGTTAGTCTCAACTTTCGACATACAGCCGATTTCATTCTTATACAAGGTACAATCGCCGCACAATATATCCCTTTCAGAACTTCTGCTTTTGAACTTGCAAAAATACTCTCTTCCATAATACAGACATTTCCTCCATATCTAAGACAGTTATCTGAATTCTCTATGTTATCTCCTCACACGCCTCATCCTCTGTCTTACCATCCTCACCTTACATATAAACGGCAGCAGAAACCATAACTTCCTCATAACAATTGCATACTCAATTCGGCTTTTCTTATCCGTCATCTCACCAATGTCAAATCTCCAATATATCTCTCGCACCTTCTCCCTTATTTCATCTGCGGCTACTCTTCCCTCTGTCAGATATAACAGTTCGGAAAACAATCCATCCATGCAGCGTTTGTCCAGAAGCCGCAGGATTTCAGCAGACTTCGAGGGAGAAAAATCCGCATTTCGTACAAACTCTTCCTTAAATTGTCTTTCAAAAAGCAGATCTTCAAGGCTTCCTGACGGATCACTCACATAGCGGTTTGCCCTTGATGAGACTTCAAAGTCAAAGTAATTCAAATATGCCGGAATATAGTAAATGATCGGTTTGGCTTTCCAAAATGTAAAAGAAAAAAAGTGATCCTCACCAATTCTTACCCCATATGGAAAAGAAATCCCATTTTCCTTCAGAAAAGCTCTTCTGTATATCGCTGTGGAAAAACCTGGAGTTGGTGCTGTAAATGCTTTTTCTGCAACCTCTTTCCAAGCTACATACCCCCCCTGACAATCCGAAAACCACTGAATATCCTGTTCATTACCTTTCTGATCAAATAAAAACTGATCAACATTCTTACTCTGCATCATCTCTATGTTTTCTTTCAAAATATGTTCCAAAGATTCGCCAAACATATAATCATCCGCATCAAGAAAAACGACATATTTTCCATGGCTCTCTGCAATCCCCTTATTTCTCGCTGCTGCCACCCCCTGGGAAGTTTCAAGAATATATCGAAATTCCTTTCGCGCCTTACAATATGCCTTAAGAAAATCAGCCGTATGCGCTTCACTGTTATTGTCTATGACCAAAACCTCATAACCCTCGATTTCCAATCCGCTTACGGAGCCAAGGCTCCTGTTCAGCTCATCTTCTGTTTCATTGTGACATGGAACGATAACTGTCAGCATCATGTCCTCTATTATGTCCTTCCGCTCATCCATTGATAATCAATTCCTTTCCTTACCCATGCTATATTTATTTCCTTCCCAGCCGCCGCAATACTTTTTCTCCATATTTTCTCATTAACCGGAGATAATAATATTGTCTGGTAATAAGCCAGTATACAGCACACATTAGTAAGAACACACTCCCGCCAAGCGCAATCTCCGCAAGCAATGCTGCTGCGCCTCCGGACATCATTCCGGCAAACCATCTTACAACAACAAACATAACCAACCCAAACAAAGGATAAATTTCATTGCCATGAATATAAGAAACTATGGGAATATCTTTCCTTACGACAATAATTTGAACAACACATACCATATATTCACTGACAAGTGTAGCAATTGCCGCTCCATTTGCCCCATATTTCGGAATGAGAATCAAATTCATCGCCAGATTCACAAACGTTCCTGTGCCAGCCGCAAACAGATATTTTCTTTCATTCCCACTGGCAATCAAATACTGTTCTCGGATAGTATTTGCCACCATAGTCCCCGGTATCGCTATTGACATGACAATAATCAAATTCGCACACGCTACAAAATCTGCTCCCCAAAATACATCTGAAAATTCCCTTGCCACCGCTGCAGTGCCAAAACCAAATGCAGATGACAACAGGATGATCATGCCCACTGACTGTTTCATCAACCGGTCAAATTCATTCCTGTTCTTCATGGAAATGAGATACGACATCTTAGGCAGCAATACAATCGACATAGAATAAATCAACCGTTTTGAAATCAGTGCTTTCTCAGCATTGCCATAATACCCTACCTCTGCCTTAGCGGCAAATGCACCAAGCATCACTTTGTCCATGCTGTTAAAAAGACTCTCCAACAACAATGGGATAAACAGTATAAACATGCCGTGAAAATGCTTGAAAATTCCCCTTACATCCACCTTGGCTCTGCCGACATACTCTCTGTAAAGAATCCAGTAAAAAGATACCGCAAGCAAACTGCATATGGACATCAGCCAGAAATAAGCTGCCAAATCTGTCTCATCCTTCACCAAAATAATAATCAAGATGAAAGCAATCACCTTCACTATCGTATCTCGAATCGTTATTTTCCGGAAATCTTCCATCCCTGCAAAGAGCCACCCAAGATTTGCTGCGGACGCAAGATATCCCAGAAAAGAAATACTGAAAAACAAAGTATACTCCCCAATCATCACAATATAAAGAATAAATATAAATCCCACAACTATTGATAAAAGAGCATGCAATATCCAGATTTCCCAGAAAACCCTGCTTACTTCTTCCCTGTTATTCTGCACCTTTGCAATTTCACGGGTTCCGTATTTGTAGATACCCAGATTGGCAACCAGTACAAAATAGCTTTCTATAGTTGTAACATAGGTATAAATACCAACCCCTTCCGCGCCAAGCGCACCGGAAAGAATAGGAGATGTCACTAATGGCAGTAGCATAGTCAATATCTGATACATGGACTGATACATGAAGTTTTTTTTCAGATTTGCCATCTGCCTCCCTCCTTTGATACACTATTTCATTACATTTACGAAAAATGTTTCTGCAAATTTTGTCAAACGTTTTTCCTTTCCTTCCGGCACAATCACTTTGTCATGCAACTAACCTTTTATGATGATAATATGGGAACTGATGCAGCACTAAGACCGCCCTTTCATCAGATATTCTTACCCCCCCAAGAATTTTCCAAGCACTGTCTTTTGAAGCTTATGCCAAAATAATACAAGAAAATTTGATATGAGAAAGGTGATGAGTGCAGTTACAAATGACTTATCCATCCCCATTTGTCCCAGAATAGATAATACCCAAAGATGAATAATATATATTCCAGTAGTATCCCATGCTGCCAAAAATCTAAATAATTTCTTTTTGCTTATCCATCCATTCAAAGCAACAGCCAATGCTACAAGCAAAACACCTACTATGTAAGAGCCACAGAAAAGTGAAGTAACGCCTCTGATATTGCAAATATGTTCCTCCCACAGTAAAAAAAGAATTCCATCAATGCTCAATATGAAGAAAACAACTACCAAAACTACTTTCTTACTCTTCCCCTTGTTGTACCCATTTACAGCAATCACGACATCAGAGAATTTTTTGTTAAGAATCCTTCCTATGATAAACAGCGGCAAGCCTTCAAACAGGAAATTGCGTACTAATTCCACGCGGAACGGAATACCAAATCTCCAAAATAGCCAAGGCATAACAATGCCGGCAATTAATAAACCTACCGCTAAAATATACAAGAATTTTTCCAAAAAACAGCAATCTATAATATACAAAATAATCAACACATATAGCAATGCAAACATATACCAAAGATGATATCCCATAGATGGCGCATTGAGTAAAACAAGTTTCAAAACACGCACAATACTTACATTATTTTTGATTGTCTCCCAAAGCGATACTCCTTCACTCAATGATAATAATATTGCAAACCATATGAAATAAAGAATCATCCACACACACGCCAACGTTGAAATCCTGCAAATTTGTCTTCTTCTTTTTTTCTCAGACACAATCACTTTATCATACAAATATCCACTTATGATAAAAAAAGCAGGAACTGCAACAGCACTAAGTGAATTTAGAATTCCTTCGTCATTCCCTGCATGAATATAAACCACCAGAAAAGAACAGAACAGCTTCACAATATCTAAGCCATACTCTCTCTGAATATCTTTATCCTTCATTTCGGCGTATTCTTCTCCATTCTATCCTATCATACATTCGTATCTCTGCTTTTTTAATCGAAGAATTGGCTGTCAATGTTTTTACATAAGCGGCGGACACATAAGCCCAAAACCAATACGAACACAGATCTAAATCAGGACAGGCTAAGACCTGACATACAATAGCAGACGCCAAGGCAAACATGCAGCCTATATTCTGTTCACTCGACCGCATTTCTTTTCCTTTCCGGTCAATGACCCGCCAAAATATGACCATATTAAAAAAAACATATGCCACAATCCCACAGATACCCAATTCTCCCAGAAGACTATAGATAATACTGCTCCCTCTCACTTTTTTATAGCCAATTCCCCATAATTTAGAAGATTCATATGCGGCAAGTGCAGTGTTATTCATCCGGTTTCTGGTTCTTCCGGAACCTGATTCCAGTTTTGAGAAAATAACCGTATCCAATAAATCATAGAATCCCACATATATAAACAAAAAACCCAATACTGCCGCTGCCAAAATCGCAATCTTCCATGAGAACTTTACCTTATCATTTACCAGAATAAAGAGAATCCCCATAACCAGAAACGCTCCGTATCCGGTAGAAGAAGTTGTTAAAAGGAGTTCCAGCATCATAAAACACATCAGAATTATATTATCCTTCCATCTGCTGGTATATGATAAAAAGTAGTAAAAAGCCCCCACCAAAAATACAGAAAAATAAGACGGTTCCTGAAATAAGGAAGCAATCCGGCTGTATCTGCTTCTATAAAAGAAAATATAGCTCGCTCCGCCCGTATCGTTATAAAACAGAGGCTGCAGTATTGATCTGAAAGACACCATTGACTTGAAAGGCATTAGATCCATTGTAGTCAGAATTTGGATGATTCCCATTGCCAGAAGAAACACTGTAATACCTCGTACTGTTCTGTAGATTACCTCTTCCCCCAATTCTCCCGCACATATTAAAATGCAGATAAAGCAAAGAACATACAACGAAAGCTGTACCAGGAAAAGCACTTTTTCATCAAAAATTTCATTTATTAAACAAGAAGTCACGGCGATTGTCACAAGCAGCAGTGAAGAAAAAATAGGGAGCCTGTATTTTCGATTGTATCTAATTTTCACTCCATACCCTATCAGTGTCTTCATAATAAAAGCAAAAGATGTCACAATTTGCGGCCCCGCAGACAACTCTCCAATATTTATCACATTGTCACACTGAAACGTCATGAACAAGAGCGTCAGCGCAAACATATACTTCATATCATATTTAAGAAATGCCCATAAAACAATAATTAACCATAAAACACCAAATAATGTCATTTTTTCACCTGCCGTCCCACTACTTGAACTCACTAATCGCTTCCCATCACGCGCCGAAATGTAATAAGAGTTTAACGTAAAACCGTGAAGAATACTGCCAGTACAGCATATGATATTCATATCCCAGCATTGTATAACTTGATATAAATATCCTCAAGCTGTTTCGCGCAGTCTTGTATATTATATTTCTCTATACGAACCTTATTGTCTTCATAATAATTCAGTCTGTTATATTCCATATGTTGAAATTCTTCCATTGTCTCTTCCCAAAGAGAGAGTTTCGTCTCATCAATCGGAAGAAAACGTATCCTGTCACCAACTTGTGCGTCTCGCGGAACATTCTCTGAAACAATACATGGCAAACCGCTGATTTGTGCTTCTACTACAGAAATTCCAAGGCCCTCATACCTTGAAGGGAACAAAAAAAGATCCATGGCTGACAAAAGTCCTGCTATATCATTTGATTCACCATATACAATAATTCTGTCTCTATATTGTGACTTGCTTACGTATTCTTCAATATTTTTTTTCTCATTTCCGCTTCCAACCATAAGCAATTTCAATTTGGAGTTTTTTTGTGCCGCTTGCTCAAAATATTTTATAACAAACCATGGATTTTTTTGATAATTAAGCCTTCCAACACATCCTAGTACATAACACTTTTCCAAATTCATCTGTTGGCGATATTGTTCCCGCTTCTCCAAATGAAACTGATATTGCTCTGTCTCAAACCCATTTGTTATTACTGTAAATTTTCCTTCTTCAAAAATCCAATTACCCGCCAAAGTACTGCAGGAAAAAGCCTGCGTATACATCCTTTTCAAAATGGGTAATAAAATTTTATGTATTTTTTCATGCTGACATTTAGAATTATGGCAATGCATTATTCTAACTTTTATATGATTTAATCTCGCTAATATCAACTCTGCAACACTTGTAGCGCTGTTCCCATGCACATGACAGATATCAAATCGTGATTCTCTTAACTTTCTATTTAATACATGAAAAAAAACTATACTTGAAATTTTTCTCTGGGGCAACTCTTCAACAATAATTCCATATTCCCTACATGTCTCTTTGTACACTTTTTCTATTGGAACGCCTGCCATAATTGTAATATCAAATTTGTTTAAATCCATATGAGTGCAATAATTCATAATTACCGCACTAATACCATCCATTTTCAGACTCCCTGCAATCACAACAACCTTTATCTTATCCATTACATTATTGTCTCCAAAGCATTCTATAAACTTCATACATTCTTATCAAACTTCCGCAATCGAAAAAAATTCACTATGCACGCCGCAAAATAAGGAGAAATCTTAAACAATATTCCTCTTACTTTTTGTGATATTGAGATTGGCGCATCCAGTGCGCATAAGGCATCTTTTTTGCATACACCTTTGATACTCTGATATAAATCCTGATATTCTTTTGTTTTTCCGCACCCCACCATAATATTCAGACAATCGCAATGTGTATGCCAATTGCTGAAATACCATGCTTTCAGTAAGGCATCAGAAGGATTGACAAATAGTAGTTTTATATATTTTTGCGCCTCAATACTGCTATGTATCATTGACAACCGGAACTTTGAAGCTCCACTTTCTGGATGTCCCACACGATAGTGATATACCTTTTTGTTGCCAACGGCAATTCTATTTGCTTTAAAAAAACATTCTATAGAAAAAGCAAAACCTTCTCCACAAAAAAAAGCCGTATTGAACTTGATATCATTTTCAACAATCAGTTTTCTGGAAATCATCTTATTCCATGGAGCAATTACAATTTTATGATAAAGCATTTCAATTGCTGCTTCATTACCGGTACATACTTTGACTTTATCCTGATCAGATCTTATGTCCGTGTGCACACTCCCAAAGAATTTATCAGCCATTGGTGTCAAAGCAATCTCTGCATTATTATCCCTGATAAGCCCATAATAATAACTTATGTAATTTTCTGACAGACAATCATCTTGATCAACAATACATATATACTCCCCCTTAGAATCCTGTATTGCCCTGTTTCTGGCTTTGGAAACTCCCATATTTTTTTGATGAATTACCTTAATCTTGTCATTTGCTCTTCCATATTCATCTGCTATTTGCCCGGAAGAGTCAACAGAACCGTCATCCACCAAAATAATTTCTAAATTAGAATAATCCTGATGCAAAACAGAATCCAGGCACTCCCTCAAATATTTCTCGCCATTATAAAGCGCAACAATAATTGTAATCAGAGGTAAGTCAACTTTTCTATTCATATCCTTGCTCCTGTACATTTCAGGATATTCTTTTTAATCATCTCAATACACTGTTTTATATATTTTCCTACATTGTACATTGGCACAATCACAGATACCAACGGATTTTCTTTTATCATTTACACTACCCTCGCTCATTCTTTATTTGTGACATTTGATATTTTAAATATTCATAACTCTTTCCACGTTCTGTTTGAATAATGATATCTGTATCTTTATAATTGATTGGAGACTCCAACATTTGCGGCAAATCAGCCATATGATATACAATCCTATTTTCAAGGCACAGCTTCTCCAACAAATCAATAAGCTTTTCAGAATTACCATAACCATGATTTCTGACAAATGTCACAAACTGCCTATGGGTGATCACGGACAATATCGTTCCATGAAACGTATCTGTGACAACACATTTCGCATGATGAAAATATGCAATGACCTGAAATGGATTACACGCGATAAACTTGTCACAGCAATCTTGAATGCCGCCTATACAAAATACTCTCCATTTTTTTTGCCTTGCATATCGCAGAACTTCATTGCATTCTTCTTCTGTGAATCTACCTGAATAACCATATAAAATCATATAATCTGATTCCAATACCGCAACAGGAACTTCCTTACACTTGTCCACAAAATCATATGCTAAAACAGGGTCAATATTATATATTGGCTCTTTTCCAGTCAATTTTTTAACAATCTCTCTACTGTTTTCATCTCTCACTGAAATCTCATCAAAAGATTTCAACCATTCCGAAACTTTTTCCTCAACTTTAAATTCATTTAATTTTTTTATGGTAGTGTTTCCAAAGGAAGCAGCATATGATATTAATTTTTGAGCATTATTTTCTTTGCCAAATAGTTCCGGTGAAAAGCCCACATTTATATTATCTTGTACACAGTTAAATACTTCATCACTGCCAATAATCAGTAGATCTAACTTAGGCGAATAGTTCATTTTATCTATTGCAATACCTAAATAAGGATAAAAATTATAAGCAAAATTCTTTTTATATTTGATAAATGAAAGCTTTTCCCTAAAAGGTGCTTTACATCGAAACACTTCTAAAGTTTTCAATATCTTTCGTGTTAATCCAGTTCCACCCTTCGTCGGTATCAGGCATTCTCCTGGATGATAGTCAACAAATTCCACCTGACATCCAAATTCCTCTAAAATGCCTTTCAATCCATATGCCTGAAGAAACGAACCATAATTTGCAATACGCTGCATAGATAATATTCCGACTTTATACACTAATCCCTACCTTCCTAAAATAGTCCCTCCACAATCTTCTCAAATTTCTCATTAAACACCGCATTATTGCTGTGCATTCCGGACGGCATGGAACATATCAGTTTCTCATAATTCACAATCATTTCTTCCAGCGCATCCACATCCTCTGCAACAATAATATTACCCTGCCTCTGCGCCACCTGCCTTGCGAATTCCACCTGATGGTCATTTACATGTTCGCCATATTTCTTCTGCCTTGGTACTACAATGGGAATTTTGCCCAACTGCAGTGGTAAAATAAAACTGGAAGGCCCTCCATGTGTGATCACAATATGCGCTCCCGCAACATACTCTGTCATTTTTTTGTATGGTAAGAGTTGACTCCATACACAATGTATGGGTTTATATGTACTGAAACCAGTCTGGATGATTACCTCTTCTTCTAATACCCTCTCCGCTTTCAAATCATCCATATATTTTACAAGCCGGTTAAATGGCTGTTCATGAGTCCCTACGGTGACAAATATCATCTCTGTACCTCATATCTACTTCCTTTGATTTTCAGGATTGACCGCCCTTAGCACTTGCAGCTTCAGGAATGCTTGTGCAAACAGCATTTGGTAAGTCATTTTGCCGAAAAATATTCCGTCACATTCAGAGAAGATCCATTCGGGGGGGGTAAAAACAAATATAAACCTGCCCGGAACTGTATTCAGGTACTCCTGTGTCTCTTGGGACGTGCGGTTGGGACGGTTATCCAATATAAGACGTATTCTACTCCCTTTCGGATACTTCTCATCCAATATCTTAAGGAATGTTACAAAAGCACTGCCTGTACAGGTATGACTGATCAGCGGAACAACTTCTTCCGTTAGCAAGTCTATTGCTATCAGAAGAAAGAGCGCCCCTGGACGTTCATTCTCATAACTGCTCAGCCCAGCCAACATTTCTTCCCTGTCGACTGCATTTGCTTCTGAAGACCCAATCGGAGTCAAACTGCCGTTTTCATTAAAACAAAGTTCCATTTGTTTATAAATAACCCGTACATCATACTTCTTCTTTTTAAAGTCAGGATTTCGTCTCTCGCAATAATAGATGACTTTATGGGGATTGAGCAATGCTTGTCTGAGTATCTTGCGAATAGAAAACTCCGATGCCGTCGCCATACGGGAATGTCCTTCCTTCTCTGCAACCGAATTAATGTATCGTGTAAGACTCTCCGGATACCATACTTCTGCCGGGAGGCCAAATGCGGAAGGCTTTTGACAGGCTATATTAACCACCCATGCCTTTGCATCATTGGATATTTCGATTCTGCGGCCACGACCTTTACTGTCTTCAAGAGCAGTTTTCACACCTGATTCCCTGTATTTTTTCAGGCAAAGTTTTACAGTTGGTCTGGTAATATCAAGTTTATCGGCAATTACCTCATCTGACATACCCTCTGATTTTAATAGAAGTATCCTGGCTCTCCTGTGAACTCTGGCTTCCATAGTTCCTTTCTGCAGAATGGACTTTAAATACGATTTATCATCATCAGAAAGAAAAATAGGCACAACACCTTTGGGCATCATTTTACCTCCTGAAATAGTACATTAAACTGGTATCGGGTTATACTGCCGGTCAGAAAATACTTCCCAGATTTGTTGCTTTTGGATAAACCTTCTTCATTTCCTCCCACTGAACAATGAATTCATCCGCCAGTGGATAGACCAGTTTCCCTGTCATGGTAGCTGTATCAATCCGGTCAAACACTTCAATGTAAATTAATTTTGCTCCAAATAGCTTTCCAAGCACGAAGAAAGGTACAGCCACGGCGGCACCAGACGAAATAATGACATCCGGTTTTTCCTTACGCAACACTTTCCATGCAACTGCCGTATTGCGAATTAAATTCAGGATATTTCGATTTGTTGGGTAATAGCATGGTATCCGCCGTTCACCTTCCAACAGGCTGGCTGCATCCTCCTTGTCAAATGTAACCCAAAATCTATCTTTGTTTTTCCAGAAAGGCTTGAGCATATATAAATGGGTCAAGTGTCCTCCCGAAGAGCCTACCAGACATATTTTCCTGTTTTTTCTGTGAATGTCGCTTTTCACTTTTCCATTTTCCTCTTGGTATTTTCTCACAAATATCACCCTCTATGCCTCAACACCCCAAGCCGGCCTACTTCGCTCCATCCCTCTTCACTACCGCCTTTACCGTCTGCAGAATAATCATAATATCCCTGCCAATACTCCAATTTGCTATGTACTGTGCATCTAACTTGACCACTTCTTCAAAATCCGTGATATTGCTTCTGCCGCTGATCTGCCACAAGCCTGTGATGCCTGGCTTAATGGCAAGCCTTTGTCTATGGTGTAATTCATATCTTTCCCATTCATCCACCGTAGGGGGCCGGGTGCCTACCACACTCATATCTCCGATTAAAACATTCACAAACTGCGGAAATTCATCCAGACTCCAATCCCTGATATAATTTCCAATTCCCTTCTTCACAGTGCCGTCCGGCATTTTTTTACATCCAATGATTCTTGGATCATAATCTAATTTGAACATCATGCCATCTTTGACACTATTTTCTTTCAATAATTCTGCTTTCCGTTCTTCCGCATCCAGATACATACTGCGGAATTTGAACATTTTAAATTTTTTACCATTTTTTCCTACTCTCACCTGGGTAAAAAAAACAGGCCCGGGCGAATTCAAATAAATAGCAGGTCCAATCACAACAGCCAGCAACAATGTAATCACACTGCCGACAAAACCTATGATAATGTCCATGGCACGCTTCACTGCCACGGTAAGTCCATCCACCCAACGGATACTTGAAGTCAACACATTCATACCGCACAGCCGATTGGTATATTGCTTCTGGTCATAAGGGTTAAAAAAATCCGGCATTCCCAAATGCACAGTCACTCCCATTTCCATAAACTGATTCAGAAGCTCCCCGGAATAATCCTCCAGACGTGCTGCACTGAACAAGATTTCATCAACCCACTCACGGCAAATGTATTCCGTAGCATTGTTCGGATTTGCCACCACAGGTATCCCTGCTATTGTATCAGGTACATTATCTGACAAATGGAATTCATCTAGCAGAATCACTCCTTTGAGGTGGTATGGTTCCATGGGGCGGCTTTTGATCTGTTGTACTACAGTTTCCGCTTTCTCCATGGTAGATACCAACAGCAGAGAACGAGGCGCAATGTTTGCCAGGCGTTTCCGCAGGAACGCTTTCCAGGCTATTCTGGTCAAATAGCTGATAACAACATACAGACCCCCCATAAGGAACACCACAATACGCGACACGCTCGAGCTTTCCTGTATGGCAAATAAATATACCACCGCCGCTGTCACCACAATAACATCCTGTCTCAATGTGGCAACAATCTCTACCTGAAATCCTCTCTTCAACACACTTTTAAAACTGTTCATTGCTGTTGTCAGCACAAGATTCACCAGAGTGACACAAACCAAAATACTCAGATATATTTTGTCATCATAAGGATTCGCAAATCCATGCCTGATCATATATGCTGCAAGAAATGCCAAATGAAGGCAGAGCAAGTCCAACAAAATGAAATCCATATGCTTTGTCCAGCTTTGCGATGTCTTTTGGTACACTTTCCCATTCCCTTCTATTTCTAACAATGCCACTGCTTCCCCAACCTGCCATCAGGTCGGGAAACAATGGCAACCACATGCTTTGAGGTCAACTCAGGGCTGATATTCCCTGCTAATTAATCATGCATGACTAATTATTTCGTATTAGATTCTTTCTTGTATTGTTTGTAAATCAATTATGTGCTTTTTTTACGCATACCACTGCACCGGCAAGGCAGATCACTGCCATGAAGCCTGCAAGAGGCAGAACTTCGCCGGTCTTAGGAGATGCCGGCGCACCAGACTCAGTTGTTGCAGGTGATGAATCATCATTGTCATCATCATCGCCGTCATCACTTACAGTTACCGGTACTTCTACAGGAACAAATGTGGAGAATCCCATAACCTTCACAGTTACAGTTCCATTTGATGCCTTCACAGGATCCAGCGTTTCAACAGCACCATTCTCCATGATGTGCACAAGCACATAATATTTGCCGTTTTCAAGCTGTGCATGCTGTATACGTACCTCAACACCACCTGCTGCTTTAATCTGATCATTGGTTAATCCATTTGTAGGCTTCACATCAATAGCGGGAAGAGTTTTCAGTTCCGTAGCAGCAGCTACTTCCTCTACTTCCGGAATCATCTTCAAAACCTTCTCCCTTATCACTTCTGCCTGCTCCTGTACTGCTTTCACAGCTACCCCCTGCTCTTGTTTGCTGACAGGTTTTACTTCCAACTCAACTGTTACATCCTTGCCATCCACCTGAATCGTGCCGCCTGTAGCGTTAGACTTGTCTGCAACATCCTGTAATACAACATCTTCATAGTTGCTGTCTTCCGCACTGGCACTGGGTGCTGCGGAAACTGTCATACCAAAGGCAAGTGTCAATGCCATGCCCAAGGCTGCAATCCCTGCAAATCTTTTTTTCATATCAATCGTTCCTCCTTCCTCATATTTTACATGTGGTTATATCAAGCCTTGCGGCAGGATACCAAATCATTCCTCCACTTCTTCATAGAATACCTCTATGATCAATTCGTAGAGCGCTTTTTCATCTACATAGAATTCCTCATACACTTCTCCTTGTCTTGTTTCACCACGAAGAGAGTGAATGTTTTCTTCTTCCAATTGGTAACTGAGCACCTGACTGGCCAAATAAGTAACCTCATCCACAGAAATATCCGTCACCATATATTTGCTCAAAGTAGTGTAGAGCTTCACTGGCAGGGATATGTCCTGCTGCATAGCTTCTATGGCAGCAGCGGCATAAGCTTTCAGATATTGTTTCTGACGTTCCAGACGCCTTCCGGCACTGTTGAAACTGCCTGTATCGCGATTATGCAGATAATAATATGCCTGCATACCTTTTAAATGCACATTTTGGCCTTCTGTAAATTTTCCGCCATCATAGGAAACATTCTCTAATACTTCTACTTCCACACCGCCTACTGCATCATTAATCAGCGGAATTGCTCCCATATTGATGGAACAATATCCATGAATGGGCAGTTGGTAGAACAGCCTCGACACCGCTTCTCTGGTACGCTCACAGCTTCCCTGCATACCGTCTCCATAACCATGCTGCAGACAAAGCTGTGCCTGGATTGTGCCGACATAAAAACCCGATTTACCATATACATCTATGTCAGTCATGGTGTCCCTGTTGACACCGATAATAGATACTTTATTTGTGTGAGGATTCAGCACCAAGAGAAAAATCGCATCGGATTGTCCTCCCTTAACCCCATTTTCCGCCTCTTTTACCTCTCCCATATGGTCAATACCCAGGAAAAGAAAAGTCAATATATCCTCATTATAGCGATAGTGCACTCCCTGGTATCGGATATCACCCTCCTGCCAGTTATCTTCTTCCGCTGGAGACGACGTTTCACTCACACTTCCCGGACCCGCACTCTGCATTCCAGCAATGGAATCCGTATCGCCGCGCATAACACTCATATCCGGCACCTTATGACTGCCGGTAAGCCTGCTGCGCCCTACAATCTGCAGCACCAGGAACGCTACGGTTCCTGCTACCACTAACACCACTATCGCAATCATCAATCTAATTACAACACGAAATACGCCGCTCTTCATCTTCATGTCTCAGTAACTCCTATTCATAACTCCGACGACCCTTGATTCCGCGACATATCCGGCACCTTCTGATAACGCCCCATTCCATACCATGCCCGGCTTCTTCCGATGATACCTCATTCCGTACCATGCCCGGCTCCGTCCGATGATACCTCATTCCATACCATGTCCGGCTTCTTCCGATGCCATTTCATTCAACAATACACCCTGCACCAGATAACGTTTGTTGCCGTTATTGCTGACACAAGTAGACAATGTAATCACATGATTATCTGCATCCGGAAAAAGTTCATCCCTTTTATTGCAAACCATGCCTCGCACTTCCTGCACATCCTCCAAATACTTCGAGATGCCCCATTCAGAATTCATATCATAGCCCAGCAGCAAATGAATATTGCTAAATTCATAGGCTCTGAAAATTTCATATACCAGAAGCCGTTCTTCCGTATATACATACACATAGGGATTTTCCTCGAAGAAATCCGCATCTTCAAATTTATGCAAACTTCCAAACGCAGTCCCGTTCCTCATGTTATGCCCATACAACACAGTATTAAAATCTGTGAAATCCATAGAATTATAGTCTTCCGTATAGATACATCCCGGATATCCCTTAGTGCCGTCGATATTATAATTCAGATAATAGCTATTGTCCGTAGGATGCCGCAGCACCGGATAATCCACCTGTGTCCCAGGTACATAGATCCAGGCATAAATATCCTTGTTAGTGTTCTCCTTCAGGTCCTCGAAATCAATCTCTTTCTCAGGAATGGGGATTTCCTCTTCCTCCAGGAATCGAATATCTTTTTCAAAAGCCGTCAACCCCGCATCAGGGTCAACCGCAGGTTCCGCAGTCGGTTCCTCCGTTGCCTTGGGAATCACCACGCTGCTCACCGGTGTCGGTGTCACATTTGTGCTCTGTGCCAGGCTTTCCAGCTCCGCTTCCACCCGATTCTCATTCGCCAACCCGCAGCCAGCCGCCACGATACAGACCACTGCACCTGACAGGCACAGACTTGCAATGGTCATCCATATGCTTTTCTTTTTATTATCTCTGTTCTTTCCTGCCAATGTTATTCACCATAGTTTCCATAATTTCCATAGTATTTGCCATAATACTTGCCATAATATTTACCGTAATATTTACCATAGTACTTCCCATAATAGCCTTTGCCGCCCATGCTCACCTTGTTGAGCACACAACCCAGGATACGGCAATTCGCTGTTTCAAGCTGTTCTTTGACCTTACGCACAAAGCGATAACTGATCACACCGCTGGAAATAACGATCACTGCACCGTCACAACATTTTGATACCACTGCTGTATCAATTACACTGCCCAAAGGCGGCGTATCAATAATAACCATATCATAATCCCTGCGGGCATCTTCTATCATCAGATGAAAACGTTTGTTATTTAACAATTCACTGGGGTTAGGCGGTACCGGCCCCGAGAATACCATGTACAGATTTTCAATATCCGTTGCACATAATACATCCTCAAAGTCAGCTTTTCCCACCAGATAATTAGACATTCCCCATCTCACTTTACCCCTCTTATGTCTCTGCCGCATAACGGATTTCCGTAAATCAGCATCCAGCAGCAATACTCTTTTCCCAAGTTGTGCGTAAGATTTTGCCAGTTCAAAAGAGATATTAGATTTCCCCTCATTGGGCGTACAGCTTGTGAGACAGATTACCTTTACATCTTCACCGCTGAATTCAATGTTGGTACGCAGGTTCTTAAACGCTTCTCTGCTTCGGAAATCCAATTCATCATGCTGTAATTCAATCATTTGCATTTACAATACCTCCTCCAGATCTTCCACTTCCGGAACATTCGCATCTCCCCGGAAGCCATTACCATAGTATTCCTCCTGGCCATTTCTATTACTGCCTTCTACCCCACTGCTCTGGCTTCCTCTGTGACTGCTTCCCTGGCCGTTGCCCTGGCTTCCTCCCTGAAAACTCTTTATTTTCTTCTCTTTTTTCCCTTTATCACTTTCATGTTCAATAATCGGTATCAACGCAAGAGTACTAAGCCCCAGATATTTCTCCACATCATCGGCGGTCTTGACAGTATCATCTACCAGAAATCGAATGATTAAAATCATAGCACAGACAAACATTCCCACCAAAGCACCCATGGCCGTCCACTTCATAACGCTGGGGCTGGCAGGTGCCTCCGGAAGATTTGCCGTTTCCACCACATTAACCGCCTGGATGTCCATTACATTTTTAATATGTTCCGCTGCCTCCTTACGAATCTCATCCGCAAGAAGCTGTGCCATCATTGGATTCTCGTCCGTCACAGTAATAGCAATAATACGGGTATCCGTCAATGCCTGAACTGCTACACGACGTGTCAAACTTCCATAAGACTCCTCCAGGCCGCAGTTTTCTATTACTTTTTCCAGCACATACCTTCCTGTAATCAACTGTGCATAATCCTTCGTGAGCTGACTGCCTAACTGTACGTCACTATAAGTAAGTGTACCTCCTTCATTTGCATTTAGAATATATACCTTGGTAGTAGACTCATACTGCGGCGTGATCACAAATTTACTCAGTCCAAACCCTATCAATGCTGTTATAAGACCACAGCCAATGACCAGCCACCACCAATAGAGCAGCAGCCCCACAAGTTCACTTAGATCAATCTCAATTACATCATTTTTGTCATTTATTGTACTTGACATTTCTATTCATCCTCCTCAAGCAGATTCCTCTCTGCATTTCCATACAAAATGTCATCCACATATCTCGAATCATATTTTTTATATAACAATTCTGCACATTTCTTCATGCGGGGACTTCTTCTCTCCGCACTATGCGCATCCGTTCCAACATAATCTATCAGTTGTTCTCCCAGAAGTTTTCCCAGATAACGCTTGATCCGGAAACCATAGTCGCCTGCGATACTGCCTGCGTTGGCTGAGATTTTGCATCCCACTCTTTTTATGCTCTTCACACGTTCTATGTCTTCTAACATACATTGAAAACGCTCCACATGCGCCAAAATCGGAATGTAACCCATACCGCGAAGCTCTTCCATACCATTGCGGATATAGTTAAAATCATCCAACGGCGCAAATTCTACCAGGATATAATTGGTATGATTCATTACAGCCAATTTCCCTTTATCCAGTTGTTCTTCCAGTCCGCTTCGATAATAAATCTCCGTTCCGGGATAAACACGAATATGTATTCCCTTCTGCATGGCATGTTCCCGAAGCTTTACTATCATTTCTTCTATCACATCCGGCGGCGTATAGAAACGGCCTGACTGATAATGAGGTGTTGCTATGATATCCGTAATTCCTTCCGCCTGGGCAATCTGCAACATCTGCAACGTCATTTCAACGGATTTCGATCCATCGTCAACCTCCGGCAGTATATGGCAGTGCATATCAACAATTCTCTTAGCTCCATACCTTCCTGACTGCATTTTTATCATCCTTACTATTTCGTTTGCACTATCTATCATTTATGCCAATGATACATACGCAACCTTATGCTTTACTTGCCATGACTACGCTGCCAAATATTTCGCAGATTATCTTAATCTGCGAAATTCTATGTACCTGAACCTCTCGATGTGGTGAATAAGCCATTTTAATACCAATTTTCAAAGACCTGACCCCTGTACCTGACCACTAATAGCAGGAAAATAAATTTCTTCCACTACGAAAAAGAACCATAAATTCAAGTATTTTCTGCCTCCCGTTTTGACCACTTTTTTGACCCCTAATAGAAATAAATCCAAGAAATATCAATAAATGTTATGAATATTTTCCCGGTTTTTCCTATGTCTGAACAACAGATTTTAATTTCTGATTGACAAAATGGCTTCCTACGCATATAATGGGTAATGTAAAAATGACTAATACATAAAAAAAGATGAAAATGAAGTGTTTATTACTCAAAAAAAATTTCGCAGATTAAGATATTCTGCGAAGAAAAACAATGCTATCTATTCCAAAAGAAACCGGACGATACACTTTATCCCCTGTGTATCATCCGGTTTTTGTTCTTTTTCCATATTAGAAGCACTAAACTAAGACGTTGTAAAACTTCCTGTATTCTCCCCCATGTTCAGAAATGCTGTCTGCTCAGCTCTTGTCTCTGCCTTCAGCCACTCAGCCTCTTCCTCTGTCAGATAGGGAGATATCTGCTCATATACCTTTCTCTGATAAGCATAGAGCAGGGCTTTATCAGTTTCTGTAAGATATTTTTCATCAATTGCTTCCATATCAATAGGCACCCATGTCAAAGTTTTGAAGTGCATGAACTGGCCATACTCATTCTTTACATCATTTTCTGCCACCATCACATTCTCAATGCGGATTCCATGACTTCCCTCCACATAGATTCCCGGCTCATTAGTAATATCCATTCCCGCTTCTATAACGGCCTCCGTCACCCCTTCCGCCATTCTCCATCTCAGACTTTGAGGGCCTTCATGCACATTCAGAATATATCCTACACCATGTCCGGTGCCGCATTTATAGTCCAGACTCATATTCCAAATCGGCTGACGTGCCAATATATCCAGATTACGTCCGGTGCATCCATGAATCCAATGCACCGCTGTAAGCCGCAGCATCCCCACTGCCACCATGGTATAATGCAGCTTAATCTCATCCGAAATCGGTCCCAATACGATGGTTCTGGTGACATCGGTAGTGCCGCCCAGGTATTGTCCTCCGGAATCTACCAACAACATTCCTTCCGGTGCAAGGGTTGCCTGATGTTCAGGCGTTGCCTCATAATGCATCATGGCAGCATTGGCTTTATACCCCGCAATGGTGGGGAATGACAAATCCAGGAATTCAGGAATGGATCTGCGCAGCTGTTCCAGGTAATCTGCCGCTGATATTTCCGTGATTTCCATAGAAGTACCAATATTTTTCTTCAGCCAATAGATAAATTTCGTTACAGCCACACTGTCTTTCAGAAATATTTTCTCCATGTTGGTCAATTCCACAGCATTCTTGATTGCCTTCAGTGCTTCGGTAGGATTGTGCTTCTCCACAAGAGTCTGTTTTTCTGCCAATAGTTGATATAAGTAATAGCTGCAATGACGGCTGTCAACCAGAACCTTTCCTCCGGCCGGCAGATTCTTCAGGTAGCTTGCCACACAGCCGTATTCCTCTACTATGATTCCTTTTGCCGCCAAATATTCTGTCACAGCCTCTTCCAGCGCATTCTTCTGAATAAACAGTACCTTCTGTTCTTTTGAAAAATAACCATAGGACATAGCAACCGGATTGCACGCAACATCACAGCCTCTGATGTTGAACAGCCACATCAGATCGTCTAATTTCGTCAAGAGAAAACTGTCTGCGCCTTCTTTTTCTACCTTTTCCATCACATCACGTAGCTTATCCTCAAAACATTTACCTGCAATCGCTTCATTCAACAATATTACTTTGCCTGCGGGGAACTTCGGTCTGTCCGTCCAGATATCCTCTGCCAAATCCTTATCATATCTAAAACAAATCTTCTTTTGGGACAACTTCTTCTCATATGTTTTCCCATCCTTGGCTGAGATTACCCTGCCGTCGAATCCAAGCGTCTGCCCCTGCTTCATTTCTCTCTGCAAGAACTCCTCTATGGTAGGAACACCCTCATCCTGCATACGAAAGAGCGTAACTCCGGTACCTGCCAGCTCATGCTCCGCCTGAATAAAATACCTTCCGTCCGTCCACAGTCCCGCTCCCTCCTGCCATACCAGCAAAGTGCCATTAGAGCCTGAGAAATTGCAGAAATATTCCCTTACCTTAAAATAGTCATTTACATACTCTGAATTATGAAAATCCGCGGTGGGCATCATATAAAAATCAATTCCCTCCGCCGCCATCTTTTCCCGAAGTGCCTGCAGGCGCCCTCGAATCATTTCATTTTCCTGCATGATGATATCTTACTTCCTTTCACATATGCTTAATTCCTGCACTTTATTTCCGCGCATCCACAAACTACCAAAATTTCATCCCGATTCAATCTTCTGCCTTGGAAGCCTCTATACATAACCCCACCGCTTTGGATGTACCCACACGGTCACACCCCAACTGAATAAACAGTTTTAAGTCCTCCAATGTGGAGATTCCTCCCGCCGCCTTAATCTTCACATCAGGCCCGATATGTTCTCTGAAAAGCTCCACATCCTCTTTGATTGCGCCGCCTGTGCCAAAGCCCGTGGAAGTCTTGATATAATCTGCGCCGGCATTGGTGACAGCCTTGCACATGGCAATTTTTTCTTCCTTTGTAAGGTAACAGGTCTCAATAATGACCTTCAAAATATGATCCCCGCAAGCCTTCTTCAAGGTCCGGATTTCCTGCTCCACCTTCTCATAGTGTCCATTCTTCACATCACCAATGTTAATCACCATATCAATTTCATCACAGCCATCTTTCAATGCCTGCTCCACTTCAGCCAGCTTTGCCTCCGTGACACTGTAACCTAAAGGAAAACCCACCACTGTACAAATGGTCAAACGGTCTCCATAAGTATCATGAATCCTTTTAATATAAGAAGGAGGAACACACACACTTGCCGTATGATATTCCACTGCTTCCTCACAGAGCTTTCGGATGTCCTCCCATGTTGCATAGGCTTTTAATAATGTATGATCCACTTTCCGCAGCATTTCATTCATTGTATGTTGGTCCAATATGTTTCCTTCCAAATTTCTGTTCCCTTCCTGATTTTAAGCCTTTTTGAATTCGTTCTCTTCCTGATTATTATGCCCTTTGGAATGCGTTTTCTACCTCTGCAAAAATTCTTTTACCACATCCTTCATCTGATCCACATCACATTGCTTCTCGTGTATTACGGGCGCAGTGCGAATCTCTTCAATGGCCCTGGGAACTTCCACCTTAGCCAAACCGGATAATTCATCCACCAGCGCGAAATCTCCCATTGCATCGTATTTTGCATCAATGGCATTCATTACGCTTCTGGTAAATTTGAAAGGACTTGCCGTAGAAGCAATGACAACCTTTGTCCTGTCTCCGGTTTCCTCCACATACTTCTGATATACTGCAGAAGCCACTGCTGTATGCGTATCAATGACATAACCACACATCTGATACAAACGATTGAT
This sequence comes from uncultured bacterium, assembly GCA_947175015.1. GTDB lineage: Bacteria > Bacillota > Clostridia > Lachnospirales > Lachnospiraceae > Acetatifactor. The sequence continues at coordinate 54,997 of CAMWLE010000004.1, read as the reverse complement.
TTCTGCTGCGGTTTCAGCTTCCGTTGCATAATTGCCATAAAAATCTGTCAGATTTCCCTTCATTTCCTCCGTAATCTCATATCTGCCTTCACCGTTTAAAGCCATCATCAGCTCTCTGTTTTTCCCGGCGTCATTTCCGGCAATGTGATAAATCAGTCTCTCCAGATTGCTGGAAATCAAAATGTCCATGGAAGGAGAAGATGTCAATACAAACTCTCTGTTTTTGTCATATGTTCCTGTGCGGAAAAAGTCATAAAGCACTTTGTTATCATTGGAGGCACAGATGAGTTTGCCAATGGGCAATCCCATGTTCTTCGCATAAAATGCCGCCAGGATATTGCCAAAATTGCCGGTGGGCACCACTACGTTCATCTGCTCGCCTTCCGCAATTTTTCCTTCCCGCAGCAGCGTAGCATAGGCGTGAACATAATAACATATCTGAGGCACAAGCCGCCCTATGTTAATCGAGTTGGCTGAGGAAAACTGGATTCCCTTCCTGTCCATTTCTTCAGCCAGTTTTCTGTCAGCGAAAAGCCTTTTTACACCTGTCTGGGCATCATCAAAATTTCCGTGAATCCCCACCACCAAGGTATTGGCACCCTTCTGCGTTACCATTTGCTTCTCCTGAATAGGGCTGACACCATCCTTGGGATAAAATACAATGATTTTGGTTCCCTCCACATCGGCAAATCCTGCCAATGCTGCCTTCCCGGTATCTCCGGATGTGGCAGTGAGAATCACGATTTCATTCTTCACATTATTTTTGCGTGCCGAAGTAGTCATCAAATGCGGCAGAATGGATAAGGCCATATCTTTAAATGCTATGGTTGCACCATGAAACAGTTCCATGTAATAGGCGCCGCCCGCCTCCGCCAGCGGAGCGATAACTTCTGTATCAAATTTTGAATCATATGCTTTATCAATACAGTTTCTCAGCTCCTCTTCCGTGAAATCAGTAAGATAGAGCTTCATTACCTCATAGGCAATCTGCCGATAATCCATCTCCGCCAATTCCTTTAGGCTTTTATCCAATGAGGGTATCTGCTCCGGTACAAAGAGTCCTCCATCATCGGACAGTCCTTTTAAAATCGCCTGCGAAGCCTTGACTGCAGCGCCCGCTCCCCGGGTGCTTTTGTATAATATTTCCATATAGAATCTCCTTTGATCTCTTGTCTTTTCGGGCAAGTATACCACAAATCCGCACCATATGCAAGCAGTCACCCTTCCTGCCCATTTATATTTTTATGCGGTGCTTTTCCCACAATTTCGATTCCCTGGCTTACAGCTACCGTCACCTCAATATCCCTCTGTATCTGAGTTGATTCAAACCGATAATACACTTTTCCCTTCAACGATTGTACATATTGCGCCGGAAGCCGGTTCAACGCATAGGCAGCGATATCCATTCTGCAGCGTTCACATTTACAATATTCCGTATTCGGCCATAACTGGTCAATCTTTTCTAATACTGTTTCTTCCATTAAATTTATCAAACCTGTCATTTTAACCCCCATCTGACTATTTAAGTCGGTAATTTATAAAAACAGCGCCTTATCAGACGCAAATAATACCTATTTCACAATAATCTCCATCTCCTGAATCCTCGCATATACCCTGTCAAAAATATGTCGATACTTTTGATTTGCCACACTTCTGGATAATCGCATAAATTTTTCTTCATAGAAAATCATATTTGTGTCTTTCCTAAAGCGATATGCCAATTCCTTTAATGTGTCCGCTGTATTGAACATCTGGCTCAGTGTATCAGCGGCCTCTCTATGAAAATAGTCCGCAGTCAGAGCACAATTAAAGTCAAATAATGGCGCCAAATACACCAGCTTACCAGTTTCATTGTTCATAAGGAAACCATAGTTCTGTGTATGCCTGTCCGTGTTGACAACAATATAATCCAACACGGGAATACTGGCAAACTGTTGCCCCCAATGCTCCATACAGTATGTAATGAAATCCTTACCACATCTTCTTAAATATTCCATAACCTCCCATGCTTCCACAAACGAATATTCCTCTTCTACAAAATTTCTGCAGATAGAAACCATCACTTCACCATCTACCGTATTCTTCATGTCACTCACATAAGCCACACTATCAATCCTGTTCTTGAAACATCCCAAAATATCAGATGCCAGAACTTCCATTCTTGTATTCACATAATCGCGGGTTTTGTCTGATTTCAGCAGATATAGATTGTCACCTAACCGAATCCAACCTTTCCGAAATAGTCCCTTAGTAGTCAATTCCGGACAGATGTTGTTTGTTGTGATTGTGGGATTAAACCCACTTAAAGACAAATCGACAATATCCCTCAGCTTATTTTGCCGGATATTAATATGAGACCAGGTTACTTCTTCCTTATCATCTTTGATCCAATAACTATCCTGTATGGATACTCCTTTACATTTGATACAGATATCCACTCTGTTGTCAATAGAATCGATCTGAGGTATCTGAAATGCTGCATAAATCTGTTTTGCATTATCTCTTGACAGAGAAAGTACCCGGCTGCTCAGATAACTTTTCACTTCCTGGATATTATGCAGGATATTCTTGTTGCAAGTTGGTTGTCTGATGTTGGACCTCAAACAGAAAGGAAGTAAATCCTCTCTGATCGTTTCTACAATAAAATCCTCTAAATCAAAATACAATACTTCCGAATCTCTTAACATCAAGTACATTTTGTCTCACCTTCGTAATTCTATCCCCTATATGTAAATACTCCCAATGATATGAATACATGATGTTATCACACACTCATTTTGAGAATTATCCTGCCCTATCTACTATCATAGCACAGGCTTATAGATTTTTCAATGAAATTTCTTCCTGCGGCACAATCATCTTCCAGAAGTCAGAAATCTCTTACTTAAAAAATTCATGCCCACCATGCACAAATAAATAGTTCAAATTCTCATCAAACCATTTCATTTTGGTGTTATCCGCATATTTTCTGGCAGCAAAATATAAAGCTCCCTGTGAGATATCTTCTCCTAAAAGCGCTCTCTCCACAGCATTGATCGTTTCATCACTGATTTCCACTTGATAGTATGCACCATCAACAATCGGAGAAAACTGTGCTATGCCATTTTCCTTCTGAAATACCACGCCTGCTATGGTATCGGGAAATTGATCGTCCGTCAATCGATTCAACACCACGTTCGCCACCAGCAGTTTACCTTCCTCGTCTTCCGTACCTGCCTCTGCCTCCACAATTCGCAGCAAAACCTCCAGTTCTTCTTCCGGCAGTTCATATATGTATTTCTGCTCCAGGATACAGAAATCAATCACCCTTTGCTCAGAAATGGCAGAGTCCACAATTCCCAGCGTGCTTTGCACTCCGGTCGCAGATAATTGCTCTTCCTGCACGCACTCCTTTTCTTTCTCCCCGGCTTTCTTGTCTAATTCCTTTAATTCTATTGTAAGTGTCATCACTGGTTCCGTATATAGTTTGACTAAATTCATTCCTTTGATACAACAAGAACAGGCCCAAAACAAAAAACTAAGCATTATCAGAAAACTCACTGCTTTCCTATACATTTTCTCCTCCTATTCAAAGCCGCTGCGCGACGGCACTAAAGTGTGAAGTACTCTCGGTGCACAGATCTTGAGAGCCCCCTATAACATGTTTAGACCTTAAGATTCATTCTCAACTGTCAAGGACATGCTAAGTATAATCCTTAATCTATCCGATATATCAATATATGAAGTTTGTCCCTAAAATATATCTATCCTGAGAAAAAATGAAAGAAAATTCCATGAAAAAATCATCCAATGCCAACAGCCAAAATAATATTCAGAATCACTCTCACCTGGAGGGCGTTTTTCCGGCTACAAAAAAGAGCGGGGAAATGTATTATCGTGCTTCTTTGACATACAGATGTAAGCATATCAGTTTAGGCAGCTTTCCTGCCGCACAGGATGCTCATGCTGCTTATGTGGAAGGAATCCGCCTTCTGCAGACTCCGGAAGTTACTGTGAATTCCTATCATAGTTCCTCGCCTCTTGCATTTGAGAAGTGGATTTCTCTACTGAATTTCCGGGATAATGGTGTCTATTCCGGCAACCCAATTTATATGTCAAAAAATTTTTTCTATTATTATCTATCTCCGTCACAGACTTTGAAATTTGACCCTGATGACCTGTTTTATTATGCTACTCATAAAATCATGTGTCGCGGCAATCACTATTTTGTGGCAGATCACGGCTCACAGATCAGCATTGTCACCAGATACGGCATCAAACCTTATGCCAAAGAAGGGCGTGATTTCCGCTTTATTAACGGAGATACAAACGATTTTCGCCGTGAAAATCTGGAAATACTAAATATCTATCATGGTGTCTCTTTAGAACAAAAAAACGGACAGTACCATTATACTGTCCGAATTCATATCAAAGGAAACTATTTGGTAGGCCGCTACCCCTCAGAAACAGAAGCCGCTATTGCCTATAACAAAGCCGTGGATATTTTGAAGAAAAATGGACTATCTAAAAATTTCCCTCAGAACTATATAGAAGACCTTTCTCCAAGAAAATATGCTGAAATTTATTCAAATCTGTATATTTCACCGCGCATTACGGAATATCGCCCCTGATTCTTATCACAACCAGACGAATTCCGAACTTTCACTGACAGGAAGCATTCATCCCTAACACACGCAAAAAGTGTAATATAAGGCATCTCACACTACTTATCTGCATAATTTACAAAACTGATATTCATATTCACATATCCTGAAATTCCATCCACAGAACCCTCAAAACTATACTGCCACATGGTAAATTTATAGGGATAATCAGGAATATCCTCTGCCTGAGAAAACCACACATCATAAGCTGTCAGTTTTGACATGTCAATTTCTCTGATCAGCCATTCCTTATTGCCGTACAGCATGGTCTTATACCCTGCCCCCGCAATGGTGTCTAAAAATGCTTTGGCAATATCCGTTTTCTCCGATTTGCTTAGCATATCCGTCCTGGCTGTATCATTTGGGATAAGTTCCATGTCATAAGCAATGGGATAGGTAATCTGATACTCCTGTAAATTCGCAATCACCATATTAGCCTCTTCTATGGCCTCATCCGTATTGACTGCCTGCGAAAAGAAATATACACCTACATCCAGACCCGCGTCCAGCGCCCGCTTCATATTATCTGTAAAATTGTCATCAATTGACAATTGTCCTGTTCCATATCCCCTGGCGCCCACACGAATCATCACAAAATCAATCCCTGCCTTTTTCACTCTGTTAAAATCCACATAATCCTGCTGTTTGGAAATATCCACTCCCACAAAAGAAGTCTTTCTGCCATTTTCATAATATTTCATCAGATTAGATTGACATACCAATTTCGTAAAATCAAACTCATGTTTTGGCAAATAAGGACTGATCAATACCCATTCCTCCCTGCCATCCGAATATTTTATCAGGGTATGCTTTCCGTCGGTGGAAGGGTCCTCCACTACTACCACAGGCGTTTCCGAAGGCAAAGGCTCTTCTGTAGGTTCCGGATACATATCCCAGAAATCAAAATCATCAGGACTTAAGGTACTGCCTGTCAGCAATTCTTCAATTTCCGTATGATTGGTTGTAGAAGAAACCGCTCCCCCTGATGTCTGCACCGATGAATTTTGCACAGTATGATTTCCGCCATGCGTATTTCTGTCATTCAAATACACTACTACAATCAAAATCACCAACACAAAAGTCGTCACCGCTATAATCGCTGATATAACAGTTGACGTCATGCCGGAGTGATCATCATAATCATCAGGCATTCTCACACGCCCTCACCTCCTTTGATACTCTTTTTAGGACATTTTTCCGCACATACGCCACATCCCACGCATTTCTCCTGATCGATTTTCGCATGGAAATCCGACACTGACACCGCCTGGCTGGGACAATTTTTCACACAAATACCACAGCCAATACATCCTGTCTGGCAGGCTTTCATGGTTACAGGCCCTTTGTCCGTGGAACTGCAGGCAACCGCGTACTTTGCCCCATAAGGAATCAAAGAGATCAAATGTTTTGGACAGGCCTCCACACATTTGCCGCAGGCTTTGCATGCCTCTTTGTCCACCACAGCAACACCATTCACCACATGAATGGCATCAAATGGACATGCCGCAACACAGGTACCATATCCAAGACAGCCGCTGCTGCAGGCTTTGGGACCGCCTCCCGGCACAAAACTCATCACCCGGCAATCCCTGGCCCCATAATACTCATAATCCTGCGTCACCTTGTTACAATCTCCCTGACAGGCAACAAATGCCACCATGTGCGTCGAACTTCCGGCCTCCACTCCCATAATGGCGGCAATTTTCTCACCCACTGCAGCGCCTCCCACAGGGCAGGCATTCACAGCCGCTTCTCCTTTCGCTATGGCAGCCGCAAGACCGGAACAACCGGCATAGCCGCAGCCACCGCAATTATTTCCCGGCAATGCTGCCAGCACCGCCTCTTCCTTTTCATCCACCTTCACCTTAAACCAGATACCGGCTACTCCCAAAAAGAGACCTACAAAGATGCCTACGACCCCCACTACGGCGGCAGCAGCCCAAATACCCGTTATACTCATCTGTCTAATCTCCTTTCTACAGCAGACCTGAAAATCCGCAAAAAGCAATGGCCATCAGCCCCGCCGTCAGCAGCACCAGAGGCATACCCCGAAAAGATTCCGGTATGTCATTGTACTCCAACTTTTCACGGATTCCTGCAAGAATCACAATCGCTATCGTAAACCCTACTGCAGTAGCAAAACCATTTACAATACCTGTCAAAATTCCGTATTCCTTCTGTACATTTGTTATTGCTACACCAAGTACGGCACAATTGGTAGTAATCAACGGCAGATATACGCCCAAAGCCTCATACAGCGCGGGCATTGCTTTCCGCAGGAACATCTCCACGAACTGCACCAGCGCCGCGATCACCAATATAAACACAATGGTTCTCAGATACTCCACATGAAATCTTTGGAGTACATACTTATAAATAACCCCGGCCACTGCACTGGCAAGAGTAATGACAAAAATAACGGCGGTTCCCATGCCTGCAGCCGTATTTGTCTTCTTTGATACCCCCAGGAACGGGCACAAACCTAAGAACTGGCTGAGTACCACATTGCTTACCAGAGAAGAGCCGATTAAAATGAGCAGCAATTCTTTTACGTTTTCCATTTACCTCTCCTCCTTCTCTGTAGCCTGCGTTTTCTCAGCAACATGACCCGCTTCCCGCGGACTTTCGTTTTTCATACTTCCTTTTCTGTCCTGTTCCTGCATATTGTCGGCTGCTGATTTTTCACCGCGCTCTTCTGCTGCGCTTTCTTGTTCCTGATTTACTTTGCCGGACTTTTTCTCCGGCGAGCTTTCTGTTGCCTGCCCACCCTTGCCGGACTTTTTCTCTGATGGGCTTTTGATTGCCTGACCACCCTTATCAACAGCGTCCGCATCATAGAACCGTTTCTTGCAACTCACATCACCACAGTTGACACAATCCTCAGTGCATCCGGAACCAATCTTCTCATAAGATTTTCCTTTTTTCTTCCTGACATTTTTTATGTAATTCTGCAAAGCCACCAACGCGGCCAGAACGAAAAAGGCTCCCGGCGCCTGCCCGAAAATCCTGACAGGTTCAAAAGAATCCGGCATCAACGCAAAACCAAACAATTCTCCGGCCCCTATGAGTTCCCGAACGGCACCGATACAAGTCAACGCAAAAGTAAATCCAAGTCCCATGCCAATCCCATCAAACAGTGAAGGAACCGGCGGATTGGAATAAGCATAGCTTTCCGCCCGCCCCAAAATAATACAGTTTACCACAATCAGAGGAATATATACACCCAGAGATTTATTCAGGGATGGAATGTATGCCTCTAAAAGCAGTTGTACTGCCGTTACAAAGGAGGCAATAATCACTATAAATGCAGGAATACGCACTCTATTGGGAATCATATTTCTCAACAACGAGATGATTAAGTTGCTCAACGCCAAAACCACCATGGTGGTAAGTCCCATCCCCAAACCATTCATGGCCGAAGTAGTGACTGCCAATGTAGGACACATTCCCAACATTAACACAAAAGTAGGATTTTCTTTCACAAGACCGTTGTACAGTCTCTCTCCTGCTTTATTCATTGCCGCCACCTCCTTCCAATAATACATGCGCTGCTTTCAATCCCCCATTCACGGCGTTAATAACAGCTCTTGTCGTAATCGTTGCGCCGGATATGGCATCAATCTCGTTATCGGCAACGGCACCTGATTTGGTATAAACAAAATTGTCCACATTTTTATCATGGAACTGAGGTACCAATACATCCGGCGCCTGCATCCCCAATCCGGCGGTCTCCGATATCTCCAGAATGGAAATATCATTGAGTGTTCCATCCATTGCCACACCTAAATACAGTACAATATTACCGCCATACCCTTCCGTGGAAGTAGCTTCCAGCACAAACCCAAGCAATGCGCCATTTACTCCCAGCGCTTCGTATACACTGCCTATTTTGACTCCCTCTTGGGAGAGTTCTTCTGTCAGCATATCATCTAATTCATAATTCAATTCTTCAAAGGAAACCGCAGATTGAAATACCGCACTGCATGCCTCCTGCACTGCCTTTTCCTGCTGAATCCGGATGGGTTCCTTGGTCAGCTCATAGACCATTCCCAACACCAGACCGGCAATCAGGGTAATGGCAAATAGAATTCCCGCTTCCTTGAACATAACCGCAATGTCATTTCTATTTTTCACCATGTTTCCCTCCCTTCCGATAACCGAAGGCTGTGGGCTTCGTGAATTTCTCTATCAAAGGCACCAGAAGATTGCCCAATATGATCGCATAAGAAACACCCTCTGCGCCGGGTCCGAATATCCGGAAGATTCCTGTCATCAATCCAAGGAAAATTCCGAACACATACTGTCCCTTGATTGTGATGGGTCTGGTCACATAGTCCGTGGCCATGAAAAATGCACCAAGCATCAAACCGCCGCCGGAAATCTGTGCCGCCAGATAAACAGGGTCAAATCCATGTCCGCCAAATATTATCACAAACAGAATAAAGGTACCTATGTAACTGCCTGGAATCCTGAAATCAATTACCCCCATCAATATCAGGAAGCAGGCGCCAATCAGCAGCGCGATCACAGAGGTCTCGCCAATGGTTCCTGCTGTTCGTCCGATGAACATATTCAATGTATCCACCTGCTCCCCTGCTTTCAACGCTGCAAGAGGGGTGGCTCCTGTATAGATATCGCAATCAAATGCCGTCATCGCCGTGGGGAACGACAACAGCAGGAAACATCTTGCGGCCAGTGCCGGATTCATAAAGTTCTGCCCCAATCCCCCGAACAGCATTTTTACCACCAGAATCGCAAATACACCTCCCAGCGCCGCCATCCATAAGGGCATGGTCACAGGCAGATTCAACGCAAGCAGCAATCCTGTCACCACCGCAGACAAATCTGTAATGGTCGTCTTCTCAAATATGGTCTTCACCAGGGAAACCTGCTCCATCCCTGATACGCTTTTTTCTCCTGAACGTGTTTCCTTCTCCTGTGGGCGATTCTTCCCACACTTGTATAATCCGAATAAAAATTCCGTCAATACCGTACTTATAATCGTCACCAGAATCACAGCTATCGCCCGAGGACCAAAATTGTATATTCCAAAGCCGGCAGCGGGCATCAATGCAATAATGACCGCCAGCATCAGTCCATTTGTTGTCGCCCTGGAACGGATATGAGGATTGGACGATACTTTAAACAATTCACTCATAATGTATTCTCCCAGTATTTTATACTCACAGTCACAAAAACCTGCCCTGTGACCCGACTCACGAGCGATATCTGTCATGGTCATTGCGGCAAACTTCACCGCTCGTGAGTATAAGTTACGCATATGCTGTTACAAATTTCCTTTTGACATTTCCAAACATAACTACTTTTTTCTCTTAGCCAGTTGTATTTTGCGCATGGACTTAATCTGTTGGGTCAGTGGTCTTTTTGCCGGGCAGACATAGCTGCAGCAGCCACATTCACAACATTCCATGCCTTGATATTCCATAAAAGCCTTTTCGTCAAAATGTTCCACATAATCTGCCAGTCTGCTGGGTATCAATCTTCCGGGACAGACTTCCACACACCGCCCGCAATTAATACAGGGACCTGGTTCCATGGCGGATACTTCGTCCTTTGAAAGTGCAAGCAATGCCGTGGCTGTCTTGGTAGACGGAACCTCCAAACCAAACATGGCAAAGCCCATCATGGGCCCGCCGCATATGACTTTTTCCGGCTTTCCCCGGAAACCTCCTGCCGCCTCCAGAATCTTATTGTAGGAAGTACCTATACGCACCCTGAAATTGGCCGGATGTGCAACCGCATTACCTGTGACAGTAACAATCCTTTCCATCAATGGCCTGCCCTCCATGACAGCCCTGTAAATTGCCACTACCGTATCCACATTGTTCACCACACATCCCACATCCGCCGGCAGCATAGTAGAATTTATCCTTCTATTGGTGACGGCATATATGAGCTGACGTTCTCCGCCTTGAGGGTATTTGGTTTTCAAAGCCTTGACACTAATCTTCCCTTCTTCTTCCGTCAGATGCCGCAGTCGGGCAATACAGTCAGGTTTGTTATCCTCCACGGCCAGAATTCCCTGGGCATTGGGGAAAAGCTTCAACATCACCTTCAAACCACCCACCAGTTTCTCCGGTTCCTCCAACATTCTACGGTAATCTGAAGTCAAATAGGGTTCACATTCCGCGCAGTTAACAATTATGTATTCAATCTTATCCGGCTCCTTGGGAGAAAGTTTCACATGGGTAGGAAATCCCGCCCCGCCCATACCTACAATTCCAGCCTCCCGGATTGCCCCCACAATCTCCTCACGGTTCATTTGAGCCAGAGTTGCCCTGGGAGGGCCAAACTCCACCTCTTCATACTGTCCATCATTTTCTACAATGATGCTCATTACCATATCACCGGTTGCCACCCGTCTGGGTTCTATTGTCTTCACCGTACCTGATACGGAAGCATGAATGGGTGCCGAGACAAAACCGCCGCTCTCCGCAATTTTCTGCCCCACAAGCACTCTGTCACCTTTGGCAACAATGGCTTTGGCAGGCGCACCAATATGCTGTGATAATGGATAGACCAAAACCTCTCCGGGCAAAACATCCTGAATGGGCTTGTCTTTGGATAGATCTTTGCCATCATAGGGATGTATGCCACCCACAAATGTCAATTTTGCCATTTTCTTAAGTCCTTTCGCATTTTATCCATACATTAAATATACTATTTTTTTTCACAAAATACTACTGTAAATTGAAATTTTATGATATGATAAAAATGGCAAATAAAATATAACGGAGGCTGACATGAGAATTTCTGAAGAAACCTTGGATAATTTTTCTATTTCTTATCCCCTGGACAGACAAGCGCCCCTGGAACGTATTCTTTTTCTTGATATCGAGACCACAGGTTTCACTGCCAAGTCATCCTATCTGTATTTGATCGGATGTGCTTATTATCTTGCCGGAAAATGGCGAACCATTCAATGGCTGGCAGAGAATTATGATCAGGAGGCTGACATTTTAAAAGCTTTCTTTCATTTTTCCAGGTTATACCGTTATTTAATTCATTTTAACGGCAATAATTTCGACCTTCCCTTTATTATGCAGAAATGTGAACTGCTGTCATTGCCTTATCATTTTGACAACCTGCAGGGAATTGATCTATACAAAAGAGCCGCGCCTTACAAACGTTTCCTGAAGCTTCCCAATTGTAAGCAGAAGACTTTGGAACAATTTCTGGGTGTGGAACGCAAAGATGTATTTTCCGGCGGCGAGCTGATTGGAATTTATCATGATTATATCAATCACCCCACCGAATTTTCAGAAAATGCCCTGCTTCTTCACAATGCGGATGATTTAAAGGGAATGTTGGAGGTGTTGCCCATATTGGCTTATTATGATTTATTTAACGAACCGATCAAAGCCAAAAAGGTTCAGGCCAATACTTACAAAGATGTAAATGGTAAGAGCCGCCGGGAGTTGATTCTTACCTTCTGTGTGGATACCCCTCTTCCCAAACCGGTATCTGCAAATGCCAACGGCTGCTATTTTCGCGGTGCGGATGCGGAATGCTCTTTGAAAATACCTATTTTTGATGAAGAGATGAAATATTTTTATTCCAATTATCATGACTATTATTATCTCCCCGAGGAAGATGTGGCACTTCATAAATCCGTATCCGGTTTTGTGGACAAGTCATATCGCGTTCCCGCCACAGCCGCCAACTGTTATACGCGCAAGGTATCCGGTTATCTGCCGCAATGGGATGTAGTATTTGAACCCTTCTTCAAACGGGATTACAAAAGCCATGAACTCTTTTTTGAACTTACGGAGGAAATGAAAAAGAGCCGACAGGCCTTTTCTCTCTATGCCACACATATTCTAAATATGATGGCAACAGCATCTTAAACAGGCTTTGCACTCTGTCCCTTACATAATCATCTGTTCTTCAACAGAAAAATCCCCTCAAAACTTTGCTGCCTGTTTTGTGGGGATTATATTTTATGAATTGTTAGAATTGATTTTGAATATACTCTGACATGAATTATGGCTTCTGGTAAAAGAAAGAACTTTTTCTCTCATAGCCTATTTCCTTATAGTTGATAATCTGCTCCGTACTTCCTATAAAAAGGACAGCTTTGCTTGCCAATGACTTGTAGAATTTACGGAATACCTCATCTTTCGCCTCTTCCGTAAAATATATCAAAACATTTCTGCAGACAATCATATGGCAGTCCGCCGGATAGTTATCCTTCAATAAATTATGCTCCTTAAATTCCACTCTGCTTTTGACTTCATCTGCAATTTTATAGGACGGTCCCACCTGTGTAAAATATTTCTTCTTCAAATCATCAGGCACAGCCGCAATGCTTTTCTCCGAATAAAGTCCTGTTTTTGCTTTCGCAATCACCTGTTTATCCAAATCCGTCGCATGGATTCTAATATTGCTCAGAGGCAAATGCCTTGATAAAGCCATTACCAGAGAATAGGGTTCATCACCCGTTGAACAGGCGGCGCTCCATATCTTCAGATTCTTGCCGAATTTGCTGATCAGTTCTGGAATCACCTGTTCATCCATCAACTTCCATTGTTCAGGATTTCTGTAAAACTCAGAAACATTGATGGTGATGTAATTGACAAATTCATCAAACAATGATGTCTCATTTTTAAGACCAGCCACATATCTATCATAGCCTTCTATCTTATGCTTGCCAATCAGAGTATCAATACGACGTTTCATCTGCTTTTCTTTATAGCAACTTAAGTCAATTCCTGTCAATGACAGAACTTCCTTTTTAAAATACTCATAATCATATGCCATAGCAGTCACCATCCTGTTATTTTATTACAAAACAGTTCAAGTCTCTTGTTACTCCTGCGCTGTAATCACTGCATCAATATCCACAGGGACTTCATCTTCCTCTGTCTCAGGTGCGGCCATTGCCTTAATACTCAAAGAAATCTTCCTGTCAGCTTCATTAAAGTCAACCACCTTTGCAGTCACTTCCTCGCCCACTTTCAAGATATCCGACGGCTTATCAACATGTTCCTTAGAGATCTGAGACACATGAAGGAGTGCATCTATGCCCGGCTCCAGTTCAATAAAAGCACCGAAATCTGTCATTCTCGCTACCTTGCCGGTCACCACGTTTCCCGTTCCATACTTTTCTGTGGCATCTTTCCAGGGGTTTGCATCATCAAATTTCAGAGAGAGCGCAATTTTATTGCCATTGATCTCCTTGATCAGCACATTTAATTTCTCACCAACCTTGAACACCTTCTTGGGATGTTCAATGCGTCCCCAGGACATTTCGGAAATGTGAAGCAGGCCATCCGCACCGCCCAGATCCACAAATGCACCAAATTCGGTCACATTCTTGACAACGCCTTCCACCACGTCACCTTCCTGTATTCTCGCAAAAAGCTCCTTCTGAAGCTCTGCCTTACGTGCTGTGATAAGCTGTCTGCGGTCACCAATATATCTTCTTCTCTTAGGATTATATTCACTGATTACAAATTCTATCTCCTGTCCTGCATACTTATTCAAATCTTTCTCATAGGTGTCTGACACAAGACTTGCCGGAATGAAGACTCTCATTTCTTCCACAATCACACTCAAGCCGCCATCCAATACCTGGGATACGGTTGCCTTGAGCACTTCTTTATTATTATATGCCTCTTCCAACCTTTTGTTGCCCCTGTCTGCAGCCAGGCGCTTATACGTCAGCACTACCTGTCCTTCACCATCATTTACCTTCAGGACTTTTACTTCCATGGTATCTCCAGGCTTCACCGCCGTCGTAAGGTCTACACTGGAATCATTGGTATACTCGTTCTTGGCAAGAATACCGTCTGACTTGCACCCGATGTTTAATACGATCTCATCTGGGTTCACATCGATGACTGTACCTTCGACTACCTCTCCTGAATGTATTGTCTTAAAAGAATTTGGATCCTCTAACATTTGTTCAAAAGTTAACTCTGACATAATTTTGAACCTCCTCGATTAATTTATTTGGGGTCGAAGCCCCCGCAGTAATACCCACCAGTCGAACAGCTTTAGGTAGTTCTAAATGCAAGTCATCCAGTGTCTGTATAAAATAGGTATTCGCACATTCCTCACTGCAGATTTCATAAAGCTTTCTTGTATTGGAGCTGTGCTTCCCTCCTATCACGATCATGACGTCAGCTTCCACTGCAAGTTCCCTTGCAGATCGTTGACGTTCTTCCGTTGCGTTACAAATAGTATTAGCCACAATACTATTGTAACCTTTTTTTTCTAAAATTTCAACAATATTATAAAATTTATTGTAGTTAAATGTCGTTTGAGCGACGATGCACAGTTTTACGCCTTCCGGAAGCTGAAATTCTTCGGCTTGTGCCAAATCTCCCAGTACTGTAACCGGACCTTTGCACCAACCGATAATGCCCTCCACTTCCGGATGACCCGCATTGCCGATAATGACAATATGACATCCTGCTCTGCTTTCCTGTTCCACCTTTTTCTGTATCCTGGTCACAAAAGGGCAGGTAGCATCAATACATTCCAGATGTTTCTCTTCCAGAATACGGTAGATCTCCTCCGGAACCCCATGCGCACGAATGATAACACTTGCCCTTTTTTCCATCTCATCAGCTTTCTGTGCTGTGTTTTCTGCTGCAAGCTGCATAAGTTCTTCTTTTGTCTCCAATACCCGGACACCATTTTGAGACAAATCTCTTACGACTTCCTCATTATGCACAATAGGACCATAAGTATAAATATTTTTCCCGTTTTTTATCTGTTCATACACGGATTCCACCGCACGCTTCACGCCAAAACAAAATCCGGCATATTCTGCAAGCTTAACTTCCATAATCATCCTCTCTTGCAATGTTTTTTCTTATTGTTCATGTGCAATGTCATTAACTGAAGCCAACTGACAGACAATCATTTTATCCTTCTCTGCTGCGTCTGCACATTTCGGAGATTACGGAAATAACTTCATCTACGGACATATCCGATGTATCCACCAGAACAGCATCTTCTGCCTGCTTTAAAGGCGATACCTCTCTGTGCATGTCACGATAGTCCCTTTCTTCAATATCAGCCTGAATGGTCTGCAGATTACCTTGTTCCCCTTTTGCGGCAAGTTCGTCATATCTTCTCTGTGCACGCACCTTACTGCTGGCTGTCAGATAGATCTTCAGCCGGGCATCCGGAAGCACACAGGTACCAATATCCCGGCCATCCATAATACAATCTGTGTTAGCGGCCAGCTCCTTTTGCAGTTCCACCAGCTTTGTACGTACTTCCGGTATAGGGCTGATGACAGAAGCGGCATTTCCCACCTCTTCTGTCCTGAGAAAATCATTGACATTTTCACCGTTTAACTGCACCACTTGCATCCCGTTTTCATAGCATATCGTAACATTAGCCTGGCGGCATTTTTCAATGACTTTCTCTGTATCCTGAAGCGGCACCTGTTCCCACAGCATATACAATGCCATGGCCCGATACATAGCCCCCGTATCTACATAGACCAGCTTCAGCTCCTTTGCCACCGCTTTCGCAATGGTACTTTTTCCCGCTCCCGCAGGTCCGTCAATTGCTACATTATAGCTCATTTTTATCATCCTTCTACGTTTTTATTTTCCCTTTGCTGACACACTATCATACCCGATTGCGGATAATACACCATCTTACTATCCTTCATGACTTCCGGCCAAATGCCCTGTTGACCAGGCTATCTGCAAGTTAAAACCTCCTGTCAATGCGTCCAGGTCCAGTACTTCTCCTGCGAAATATAATCCTTTTACTTTCTTCGACTCCATTGTGGAAGCATTAATGTCCTTCAAATGAATACCGCCCTTTGTGATAATCGCTTCCGAAAAGCCCCTGACACCTGTAACCGTAAGCGACAGGTCCTTGATTAATTTTCCAAAAGCTCTTCTCTCTTCTCTGGTAATTTCATTTACCTTCTTATCTGGTTGTATCCCTGATAATGCCACCATCACAGGAATCAACTTTGCAGGGAACAGGCCGCCCAATGCGTTCTTGAAATCTCTGTTCTTATTCTCCTCAAAATCTCTTAGCAGACGTTTATCCAGTTGTTCCGCATCAAGAGCAGGTTTCAAGTCGATATGGAGTACTGTCTTCCGGTCGCCGTAAGATGTAGTTTGCTTTGGCCTGTCTTTTTCCCCTGTCTGACCATAGAAGCTGCTTGCCGATAATATCAGGGGGCCACTGACACCGAAATGAGTAAACAGCATCTCACCGAAGCCACTATATAGTTCACGGCCTCCGCAATTCATCCTGATGGAGACATTCCTGAGAGATAATCCCATCAAACTGCCGCACCAGGTTTCTGCAACTTCCAGGGGCACCAGTGCAGGCATACATTCTATAAGCCGGTGTCCCGTTTCCAAGGCAAAACGATAGCCATCTCCGGTGGAGCCGGTGGAGGGATACGAAAGCCCTCCTGTACAGATAATACAGCGGTCTGCATACAAGGTTCTTCCATTTGACAATGTAACACCTTTACATACATTCTCTTCCGTCACTAACCCTTTCACTTCCGTATGCAGCAGAATTTCCACGCCGCGTTTCTCTAATTCACGATTAAGTGCGGCAATCACATCTGAGGAATGGTCTGATACGGGAAATACTCTGTCGCCGCGCTCCGTCTTCAAAGGACAGCCTGCTTGTTCCAGGAAATGTATGACAGCCTGATTATCATATCTGTAAAAAGCACTATACAGGAATTTGCCATTCTCACGGACATTGGCGAAGAGCGTTTCCATATCCCCGGCATTGGTCACATTGCATCGGCCCTTACCTGTTATAAATAGCTTTTTGCCCAGCTTCTCATTTTTTTCTATCAGGCATACCTTATCACCGCAATCGGCAGATGCAATCGCAGCCATCATCCCCGCAGCGCCGCCGCCCACTACAATTGTCTTCATTATTAACTCCCATACTGCTTACAACCGCACTCATCCAGATAAAACCCTCCCCCAACAATCTCATTCTCTTGTACCGACAAATGCAATCCACGCCAAGACTTGCATGCAGCACGAAATGTTTATGCCATGCAAGCGAAAAGAAGTACCTACCAGCAATGCCTCTGATAACGGTATACTGTAGATAGGTACTCCAATTCACTCTCATCACTATTGGGGAATATTTCCCGAAATCTCTTAGACCGGATAAGCTCCGTTCTTGGTATCTGCCTGGGTCATATCCACTTTATCCTGCTGTGCCTGACGATACTTGAAGAAATCAGTTGCAACCTGAGGGAACAGTGCATAGCTCAGCACATCCTCATCCTGCTGCTTCCACTCGCTCATCTCGGACTCCAATTTGCCCATTTCATTCTCCAACATATCCGCATAGCGGCAAGTAATCCTGGTCTCTCCGGGAATTACCTTGTCGATAATCTCCTGATTCATAGGCTTAACCGTCTGGCCATACTCGCCGCGCAGCACTGCCTTGGTCTCTTTGGTAGCCATCTTATATCTCTCACCCATGAGCACATTAAATACTGCCTGTGTTCCAACGATCTGAGAAGAAGGTGTTACCAGAGGCGGCTCACCCAGATCCTTACGCACCTGAGGAATCTCCTTCAGCACATCATAATACTTATCCTCTGCATTCTGTTCTTTTAGCTGGCTCACCATGTTAGAAAGCATACCGCCTGGTACCTGGTACAAAAGTGTCTTGATGTCTACACCCATTACCTTCGGGTTCAGCAGACCGCTCTTCAGGCACTCATCCCTGTAAGGACGGAAGTAATCGGCAATCTCAGCCAGAAGGTTCTGATCAAATCCTGTATCATAAGGAGTTCCACGGAAGGTTTCCACCATAACCTCTGTTGCCGGCTGAGAAGTTCCCATTGCAAAAGGACTCATGGCTGTATCAATCACATCCACACCTGCTTCCACTGCCTTCAGGTATGTCATGCTGGCCACACCGGAAGTATAATGAGTATGCAGTTGAATCGGAAGCTTGGTTGCACTCTTCATGGCAGAGATCAGTTCGGAAGCCTTATAAGGTACCAGCAAGCCTGCCATATCCTTGATACAGATGGAATCAGCACCCATCTCCTCAATTTTCTTGGCCATATCGGTCCAATATTCCAATGTATAAGCATCACCTAAGGTATAAGACAACGCAATCTGCGCATGTCCTCTGCCTTCCTGCTGCTTCATTCTGTTGGTTGCATTTACCGCTTCCTGCAGATTCCGCAGATCGTTCAGACAGTCGAAGATACGAATGATATCAATACCATTGGCAATGGATTTCTGTACAAAAGCATCTACCACATCATCTGCATAAGGTCGATACCCCAGAATATTCTGCCCACGGAACAGCATTTGAAGCTTTGTATTCTTAAACCCGTCGCGCAGCTTACGAAGTCTGTCCCAGGGATCTTCCTTCAGGAAACGAAGAGATGCGTCAAAAGTTGCACCGCCCCAGCACTCTACGGAATGGTATCCCACTTTATCCATCTTCTCCACAATAGGAAGCATGAATTCGGTGGGCATTCTTGTGGCGATCAGAGACTGATGTGCATCACGCAATATAGTTTCCGTTATTTTAATCGGTGTTTTTGCTTGTTCTGACATTTACGAATTTCCTCCATTTTTCATATTAATATCAAAATACTCCAAAGATAGCCATGAATGTTCCGGCTGCTACGGCAGTACCAATAACACCAGCCACATTAGGTCCCATTGCATGCATCAGCAGGAAGTTCGTGGGATCTGCCTCCGCACCTACCTTCTGAGAAACACGGGCTGCCATAGGAACAGCGGACACACCTGCAGAACCAATCAATGGATTGATCTTACCATGAGTTGCAATACACATAATCTTGCCGAACAGGACACCTGCCGCAGTACCGAACATAAAGGCAATCAGACCCAATGCTACAATCTTCAAAGTATCAAAGTTCAGGAATGCTTCCGCACTGGTGGTAGCCCCTACGGAGGTACCCAGCAAAATAACCACGATATACATCATAGCATTGGAAGCTGTCTCTGTAAGCTGACGTACAACACCGGACTCACGGAACAGATTACCCAACATTAACATACCTACCAGGGGCGCCGTTGTAGGAAGGATCAGACATACAACAATAGTAACGATAATCGGGAACAGAATCTTCTCCAATTTGGACACAGGACGAAGCTGCCCCATTTTGATCTGCCTCTCCTTCTCTGTGGTCAGAAGCTTCATAATAGGCGGCTGGATAATAGGTACCAGCGACATATATGAATAGGCGGCCACCGCAATGGGACCTAATATAGCTGTCTGCCCCAGTTTACTTGCAAGGAAAATGGAGGTCGGTCCATCTGCGCCGCCGATAATGGAAATTGCCGCCGCTGCCATGTCATTAAATCCAAGTGCAATCGCGCCGAAATATGCGGCAAAAATACCAAACTGCGCTGCCGCACCCAGCAGAAAGCTCTTGGGATTGGCAATCAGAGGCCCGAAATCCGTCATGGCACCCACGCCCATGAAAATCAGGGAAGGCAGGATTGCCAGTTCATCCAGTTTATAGAAATAATACAGCAGACCGCCTGCACCGTTAGCAGCGTCCTCTGCATGAAGCATGATGTCGGGATAGATATTCACCAACAGCATACCGAAGGCTATGGGCGTCAGGAGCAAAGGCTCAAACTCATGCCGTATAGCCAGATAAAGGAAAAAGCACGCAACCAATATCATCAGATAGTTACCCCAGGTCAGGTTAAAAAACGCTGTCTGATGGAGCAGGTTGTTTAGCGTAGAACCTATATATTCCATTTGTTGACCTCCTGTTGTGTGTTATAACGCAATACGCAAAACACTGCATTTATTTCAAGGTAGCAAGTACGGCGCCTGCTTCCACGGCATCGCCAACTGCCACATCAACACTCGCAACAGTACCATCCTGGGGTGCCACAACAGGAATCTCCATCTTCATAGCTTCAATAATCACAACCGCGTCGCCCTTCTTAACGGCATCGCCAACCTTCTTCTCAAGCTTGAATACCTTTCCTGCCGCACCTGCCTCTATTTTAATGCTGCCTGCACCGCCTGCTGCCTTAGGTGCTGCTGCCGGTGCTGCCTTAGGAGCAGCCTTGGGCGCTGCGGGCGCCTTTGCTGCAACAGGAGCGCCTGTTGATGCACCTTCTTCCACTACTACATCATATACATTGCCATTTACCGTAATGGTATAATTTTTCATTTTATTATCCTCCTAAATAGATTCCCATACCTTTCATCTTCTTCTAATAGAGCGTACCACATAACCATCCGCAGATGCAGCGCCCTCGCTTGCAGCGATTGCCGCCGCAATGACAGCCACCAGTTCCAGATCTTCTGTTTCCTCTATTGCCGCTTCCTGTTCCTCAATCTGCGCCATAGCATTATCAATACCTGCCACCTCTGCGACACTTTCCTTGGCAGCCTTCTTCTTCGCTGCATTTTCCTGGATCTTAGGAATGACTTTGAAGCAGGAAATAATCAGGCTGATCAGGATCAATACTACAAACACTGTACCCATACCAATCAAGGTATTCAATGCAGCTCTTCCCATGAGTTCGCCCATGCTGGACACAGGATTCAGAGATGCAGATTCCAGCTTCAGGAACTGATCATTGGAAAAAATAATCTCTGCAACTGCATTTTTCTTCTCGCCTGTAACCTCTACCTCTACTATAATCTGCTTGCCGCTGATGGAGGCACTGCTTCCGGTGACCCCGGTAATCAACCCCATGGAAGATTTTGCAGAATAGAAAGAATCAATTGCTTTGGAAAACGCATAACCATCCACCATCAGGCCGGTATCATTTCCTACCATATATTCAATCTCTTCCATGGTATACTCATCGTAAAAGTCAACATACGCATCATCCATAAAATCCGAAAGCAAATTTGTAACAATACTGTTTGCCAGCCGTTGAGCAACATCAACTTTCTGCTGCTCATAATCTGTCAGCTTTTCTTCACTTCCACATGCGGTCAGTCCGAAGATACAGGCAATCATACAAAGGTAAGCCAAAAATTTCTTCATATTATAATCACCCTTTCTACACGGTTCCGTGTTTTTTTGCGGGACGATCTTCGCTCTTGGTGAAGAGCATTTCAAAAGCGCCTATCACATACTTCCTGGTATCGGCTGCTTCTATCATCTGGTCCACATATCCTCTCCGCGCAGCACTCAGCGCACCAAGCTGCAATGCATCGTATTCGGCTGCTTTCTCATTGATCACCTCAGCTCCCTGGCCGTCATACATGATCTTCGCAGCCAGCCTGCCTTCCATGGTGCCAATCTGCGCATCCGGCCATGCCATGGTAATGTCTGCGCCGATGGCCTTGGAATTCATGGCAATCGCTGCTGTCCCCAGCGCCTTTCCAATGATCACATTTACCTTAGGTACCGTAGCATTTGCGAAGGCATATGTAAGCCTTCCAGCAGCCCTTGCGATTCCTTTTTCGGAATTCACAGTTGCCTGATACCCTTTTACATTGGTCAAGGTCAGCACAGGAATATTGAACGCATCACAGAAAGAAACAAACGCTGCTGCTTTCTCACAGCCTTCCACGGACAAAGCCGCATCCAGCTTCTCTGCTACTTTGCCGGCCTCATCACAGACCTCGCTGCGGTTCGCCACAGCACCCACTGTCACGCCATCCAGCTTCAGGAAACCTGTCACCATGTCTTTTGCATATCCTGCCTTAACCTCGAAGAAGTCATTATTATCAGCCAGGATAGACAACGCAATAGATGTGTCACCAACGCAATTGGCAAGTTCCTCATTGACACGATTCAGGTCGTCCGTACACTCTACCATGTCGCTGCCTTCTTTGTTATTCACAGGCAGGAATGCAATCAATTCTCTAATCTTGGACAGAAGAACTGCTTCCTCCGCCACTACATCCACAATACCGCTCTCCTCAGACTGGAATGCTGCGGAAGAAGAATCACATTTCGTAATCACATTTCCGTCCAGAGCATTGGGTGCATTTACGAATAACTTCGCATTCTTTGCTTCCATAAAGGTAAAATCTGTCAGCGTGGGGAACAAGGCAAGTCCGCCACCACAACTTCCCAGGATTGCCGTGATCTGAGGGATAACGCCGGATGCGCAGGTCTGTTTCTGGTAAATTGCTCCAAAGGCGTTCAGTGCATCTGCAGCCTCCTGAAGCCTTAATCCTGCAGAATCAATCAGGCCGATCACAGGAGAGCCGGTCTTCATCGCCAGATCATAAAGGTTGGTAATTTTCCTGGCGTGCATTTCACCGATGGTTCCGTTCATCACAGAAGTGTCCTGGCTGTACACATACACAGGCTTACCATTGATCACTCCGTAGCCGGTCACACAGCCATCAGAAGGAGTTTCATTGGGTTTCATATTGAAATCCGTAGCCCTTGCAGTCACAAGTGCGCCGATTTCAACGAAACTGTTGTCGTCGAGCAAAGCTGCTATTCTTTGACTCGCTTTTGAAGTAGTACTCATGCTTTCAGTCCTCCATTTATAATATAGAAAATAAAACAATCCAACATCGGGGCACCAAAACAAAAACACACTTCCCCATGGTTATTGTCGGTAGTAGTATACCATAAAAAAAGCAACTCGCATAGAACGAATTGCAATTTTTTTTAATATTTTTCACAAATTTTTATGAAAAAGAAAAAAATCTCTCCAAAATCTGTCTCATACACCACTCCAAGTCTATTGCCCCCACGGAATCCACCGTAACGATTGCCTCTCTCCTGTATATCGTCTCTCCCACCATATAATCTATCGTTCCCACAGTCATCCCGGGTTCCACGGGAGCAACCAGATTTTCCGCCAAATTGTATTTCACTTTGACCTGCTCATCTGCCCTCATAAGAAGTCCGTCACGCCACAATTCCATTTCATTTGTATATGTTTCTCCGCCTTCATTTCCTGATGATTCCTCACCTTTGACTTCCGATATTTCTGCGCCCTGCTGTGCCGAATTATCCCTGCCCACAATCCGCACCTTGGTATATGCACACCCCCCAAGTATTGCCGTCTGTCCGTTTTGCACCGGGATGTCTCTGAGCAACCCTTCATCAAAAGCAATGTCTTCCGTCAGAAAGCTTCGATAAAAATAATTGTCAATGCCATACTGCATCAATTCCCTGGTGTCACTCCATTTATAAGTCTTATTATTAGGCCAGCCACAGGCCAGAAGCGCCACTACAAAGGTTCGCCCATCCCGTTCCAAAGCACCTACATAACAGTATCCTGCCTTGTTTGTGAAACCTGTCTTCCCGGTCAGTGCACCGCTCATCATGTCAAGAAAGGCATTGTGATTTGTACATGTATAGCTTCTCTCATTTTCATAAAAACTATAAGATCGGGTTCTGGTAATCTCCAGAAACGTATTGGCATAAGGAGATTCTTTAATACAGTAAGACATGATTCTCGCCAGATTTGCGGCTGTGGTACAGTGCTCTTTCTGCAGAACGCTGCCATCCTCTAAGGTAATCTCTTCTGTAGCATCCAGTCCATTGGGTGTAATGAACCATGTATTCTCACATCCCAACTCCGCTGCTTTCCGATTCATCAGAGAAGCAAAAGCCGACATAGCCTGCTTACTCTCATCCACAGTATATTCCGCCGTATCCTTGTTACGCAGTTCTTCTGCCAGAAATCGTTTTCCCACAAATTCAGCCAGCGCCACCGCAGAATCATTGTGTGATTCCAACATCAGAGAATGCAGCAGTTCTCTTACTGTGTATTGTTCCCCTTTCTGTATGTACAGCTTCACCTTCGGCATGCTGGCTGCATAGGAGGAGACGGTAAGCACATCGTCAAGAGAAGTATTTTCCAACACCAGAATACAAGTCATAATCTTCGTAGTACTGGCCATAGCCAAGACCATATCCTGATTTTTCCCGTACAGAACCCTTCCCGAATCTGCATCCATCAAAACCGCCGCTGTGGCGTACAAGGACAATTCCTGTATATTCACCGGTTGTTCCGTTGCGGTTTCGTATAAAACCTTTGGTAAATTTGCCTCTAATTCCACATCTTGCATTACCATATCCTGCATCAATATATCCGCATAAGCCGGCATATGGCTTACCTGCGCCTTCACGACAATCTGCATTTGGGAAAACAGCAAAATAAAGCTGCCCAAAAAGCCCCATACTATTTTTTTCATCCAATTTCTCTTCATCCGAATCTTCCAAAAAGGATTTTATATAATATATGAGGCTGTATATGGATTTTATGTTGTGTCTTGGATATTTTTCTTAGATCGAGTACTTTCCGGCCATAGAAAATCCTCATTTCCTTCACACTTATACTTCCAACTGTAATTGCACTTCCGCTTCCGCCTGCTGTTTAAATTCTTCCATCTGAACCGGATTCAGGGATGGAAGCTCTTCCAGACTCTTCACACCGAAACAGCGCAGGAATTGCTCCGTGGTTCCGAACAGCAAAGGTCTTCCCGGCGCATCCAGTCTTCCCAACTCCATAATCAGATCATATTCCAACAGCTTATTGATTGCATGATCACAACTGACACCACGCACACGCTCTACCTCAATTCTGGTCACAGGCTGCTTATATGCAATGATAGACAGCGTCTCCAGTATTGTATCCGTAAGCGTCATCTTCCTGGGTACCTTGGCAATCTTAATGAGATACTCATACATATCAGGTTTCGTACAGAGCTGTACAGCATTGTCAAATTGTGTCAGGATAATCCCTCTGCCTTCTTTGGCATAGCGTTTGGACATTCCCTCCAATATTTCTTTGGTAGTCTCCACATCTTCTTCTATAACATCGGCCAAACGATTGATTTCCACGGATTCTCCCATAGTAAACAATACTGCTTCAATCACTGCTTCCGCCTTGCTTCGCTTCATTGTGCCAACTCCTTATCCGGTTGTACCATTTTCAGGCATTACTGCTCATTTTATCTCAATACTCTTCTTACATGTAAGTGTAGATTGCTTAGAGCAATGAGGTTATCATAATATCCTCAAAAATAGCTTCCTGGCTTATAGTAATTTTGCTTGTTTTCATCAGTTCAAGTATGATCAGAAAAGTAACTATCACTTCCATCTTGCTGGTTTGCTTCTCCAACAGCTTCCTGAAACTGAATTGCTTATGCTCCCTGGCATATGCCTCCACATACAAAGTCTTCACATCCATGTCAATCTCATCTTTTTCAATGTTTCCGTATTGGCTTCGGATGGGGTCGATTTTATTTTCCTGCCTTTTGATGATGGACTTAAATATCTCATGAAGCTTACTCAATGTCATGTCACCTATCAGCTCTTCATAATTTACCGGCGGCCGGTACGCAGCCACCTCCGGCGGAAGGCGCTGTTCTCTGTAGAGATTCCTTGCGGCATCCACCTGTCGGTCCCGCAGCTCCATGGACATAAATTTGCACATTTTGTATTCCAATAACTTCTGCACTAACTCTGCTCTGGGGTCTTCCTCTACGCCCTCTTCATCCACTTCCTTAGGCAGCAACATCCTGCACTTAATATCAATCAAGGTGGCCGCCATGACGAGAAATTCACTCATCACGTTCATGTCGCTCGTTTCCATCTGCCTGATATAGTCCAAGTACTGCTCAGTGATTACCACAATGGGGATATCATAAATATCTATTTTATTTTTATCAATTAAGTGAAGTAGAAGATCCAGCGGACCTTCAAATACTTCCAGCTTTACAGGTATCGCCATATTATCCTCAGATTTTTTTATTTATTTTACTTTCTTTTGAATCCTATTGCAAGATATTTCCTGCCGTTTCGCTCTGCCATTCCAACACCCAAAGCTCTGCCGGGTTGAATACTCGGACAGGAATGGTGTGGGTTCCCATGCCGCGGCTTAATACCATGACAGCATTGCCTTCCTGAAAAACACCGCCATCATACTTGGGGAACAGGCATAACGCAGGCGAAAGCACTCCCTTACCCCAAAACGGAACACGGGCAATACCGCCATGTACATGTCCTGCCAACGTTAAATCAGCCCCCCATGCGGCATACTGAGGAAAATAATCCGGATTATGCGCCAGCAGCACCGTATAAGAATTCGACGGGGCCTGTCCCAAAATCTCCGGCAAATATTGAGGCTTCATATCTCCCACATGAAAATGTCTGTAAAAAGATTCGTCAATCTCCGCGCCATAAATTGAAATCCCATATTCCGGCAAGTTTACATGACAATTTACCAGAGGCGCAACACCTATCTCCTGCAATGCCTTTTCATACCGCTGCGCCATATCTCCATAGACTTTCGGATACAGCTTAA
Organism: uncultured bacterium; assembly: GCA_947175015.1. Classification (GTDB taxonomy): domain Bacteria; phylum Bacillota; class Clostridia; order Lachnospirales; family Lachnospiraceae; genus Acetatifactor. The sequence continues at coordinate 28,110 of CAMWLE010000004.1, read as the reverse complement.
GCCGGTGCTCATGATTCCCATTGCCATAATAGATGGGATACTCCTTTGCCAATTCACCGAGAAGCTGCAGCGCCGGTTTTAAATCCCCCTTTGGTTTGGCCGTCACCAGATCACCTGCTATCAATATGAAATCAGGCTTCTGCTCCCGAATTGACACAAGCAGCTTCTCATTATTTTTTCCATAACGTTTATTATGTAAATCCGTCAAAAGCACTGCTCTGCAAGGCTTTTTAATCCGCCTGTCTATCACCTTATGCTTCCTTATCACATACCGATTGCTGTCATAGAGTATCACCCAAAGCAACACTACCATGCCGATTCCCACTATAGTGATCAATATATCCATGATACTTTCCATCACACTTCCCGTTATGCCGCCTCCGGCGGCACAAACAATCCATGAGAAAATTTATAATAAGAAGAATCCTATCACTTTCCTCAAATAATCTGTATAACCTGCTTTTTCCACACTTTCCGTAAACAAAATAGGAACACTTCCGATTTCCGCTCCGTTTAGATAGTATTTTGCTCTTCCGGCTTCACTTCCCTCTGTCACAGGCGCCTGTACGGTTTCCGGCAATTCCAACACTTTTTCCACTGTGGACAAATCACTTCCTGCAACATCCAAATATCGGAATTCCCCCTCATACCTGATGCCGGCTTCTTCAGCAATACCGCCTTCCACGGGCAGATTTTCCAGCGAATCCTGATTCTCATCTACATAAATATTACACACACTGAAACCATAAGTCAACAAAATCTGTGCATCTTCAAAGCGGGTCTTATAATCCGGCGCTCCCATTACCACTGCGATCAGGTCAATCCCATCCTTAGAGGCCGTTGCTGAAAAGCAATATTTCGCCTTGCTGGTAGATCCTGTTTTTAAACCCGTCGTCCACTGATATTGCTTGAGCATTTTATTTGTGCTGGTCAATGTAAATTCAGCCGCACCGTTTCTGGTCTCATGGGTAATACTTTCCATCCATATGGTAGTATAATTAAATATATCCGGATGCTTTGTAGTCAATTCTCTGGACATAATCGCCACATCCTTGGCTGTTGTATAGTGATTATCAGAATCGGACAATCCGCAGCAATCTTCAAAATGCGTATCCACCATGCCAAGCTCCGCTGCTCTCTCATTCATCATTGCCACAAATGCTTCTTCACTGCCCGCAATATGTTCTGCTACCGCTACACTGGCGTCATTGCCCGATGCCACCGCAATGCACTTAATCATGGTATCTAAAGTCTGTACCTCTCCCGCTGCCAGATACACTTGAGACCCTCCCATAGAACTGGCATACTCGCTGGTAGTCACCTGGTCTGTCAGGCTTACCTTCCCGGCATCAATCGCTTCAAAGGTAAGAAGTAAGGTCATAATTTTCGTAATACTGGCCGGACTCCTCCGCTCCGTGGAATTCAGTTCATAAATCACTTCCCCTGTAGAACTTTCCAGCAAGATCACCGAAGGGGACGAAACCGTAACATTGGCACTTACAGGCAATACTGTTGTATAGAGAAGTACAAACGCCAATAGTAATGCTGTAAAAATTCTCTTTCTAAACATAAAAATGCCACACTCCATATTCCTCTTTCTATCTAAAGAATATGAGAATGTGGCCGAATATATTCCATCTCAGCCAATGGCATTTCCAAAATCACACCAATATGCCTGCTTCATCTGCAGTTCCCGACACATAGAAAATCCCCGGTTAAAAAAAACCGAGGATAAGCTGCTTAGTTATATTTGCGCTTCCTAGCAGCTTCAGACTTCTTCTTGCGTCTTACGCTAGGCTTCTCGTAATGTTCACGCTTACGAATCTCTTGCTGAATCCCAGCCTTGGCACAGCTTCTCTTAAAACGACGCAAAGCGCTGTCCAATGTTTCGTTTTCTTTTACGATTACGTTTGACATATCTTCCCGACCCTCCCTTCAGTCCCTCAAGCAACATGACTGATTGGGTTAATATTATGTATTTGCCTTCCGCACATACACAAGTACTATTATAGCATAAAATCAGAATACGTCAATAGTTTTTTTACCGATTTTTGCTATTTTTATAACATTAAGTTGCCCTACGTCCCGCCGATCATCTCATCATACAAGTCAAGTCCAAAACTGGTCAGTTCCGGAGCATGTTGAATCATTTTATAGGTTCGCCTCCCGTTCTCCATGCGCTCCGCACTTAAGAATTCCACTCCCGGAACTTTTCCCGCGGACAATTCCGCACTTGCATTTTCTCCTGGAGCGGTTTCCTCATACATTCTCCTGGCAAAGGAAAGCAGATGAGTAACCGTCAGAATCTTCACTCCGGCTTCTGTCAGCGCCCTCACAATGTCATAAGCGATCACAGAACCCTCCTTTTCCGTGGTAGAGGCAAATGATTCATTTAACAGTACCATGGACGCATCCCCCAAATGGTCAACAATTTGACTCATGCGGCTGAGTTCCTCATCCAAACGGCCGCTATTCATCTCACTGTCCTCCCTCTTGGTAAAATGTGTAAAAAGTGCAGGGAAAATACCGCTCTCGTAACTTTCAGCAGCCACCCTCAACCCACATTGCAGCATCACCTGCGCAATGCCGACACTTCTCAGAAAGGTTGATTTTCCGCCCTGGTTGGCACCTGTGACAATCAACAACATCTTACCCGCAATATTACAGGTATTGCCCACCGGCTCTATCCTCTGCTCTATGCTCATAACCAATTCCCGTAATTCCCGAAAATACATATGATCCTGCGCTCCCACTACCGGGTAACAGGAATGAATATGAAAACGCTGCATATAATGTTCCAATGTGATCGCGCCGCGATAAAAGGCGATCTGAAAACGCAACTGATCAAAAAAATGATTGAAAGTATTGAAAAAAGGCGTACAACACGAAACAATATAGCGCACTACCTGATATTCCATTTGCACTGCCTGAGCCTGTACTGCCCTATCCTTTTTTATGGAAAAGGAATCTGTTGTCAGGGAACTGATATATTCCTGCGCACGCCCGATGGTGCTGTTAGGTGAACGGTTCTTACGCAGCTCAGTTGTAATATCCTGCAGCCGGAAGCAATCCGGCTTCAATCCATTTCCAATACCGCAGCCCATGACTATCCTGGGTTTCTCCACCATTCGACTGTTCACAAGTTCTTCATGCTGCTTTTCATTGGCAAAAAAGGATAGGTCCTTCAACATCCTTTTTAAATCAGCCTCCATCTCTTCAGAAAACGCAGCACATAATCGCTCACCGAAAGCTCTGAACCCGGACGAATGCAGATGATTTGCTGCTTCTTCGTACATTTTCCTTACTTCCGACAACCCTGTTACAAACAATTGTAATACATGAATATCCGTAATTAGGTTTCCGACGGCATCCTTTGTCCCCATTTTTCCCTTTGCCTTGCGCCCAAGCTTGTCCCATTTCAACAGAACTCCTGTCACAGTATCATACAGACTGCAAATAAAAGCTTCGTTGTCAAGGCAGTCCTTTAAAATCTCCTGACGGTACAAAATCTCCTCTTCCGTCTCCAGGGGAACCAACATCACCTTTTTCATGGTTTCTTCTATAAATGTATCTGCATCCCGAACAGACTTTACCTTGCCGTCCTCATATTCGATTTCTTTGGCTGCCGCCAGGAAAAGAGTCTTCAGCCCCAAATCCTGGGTCATGGCTTTCTCATCATAATAATGTCCGGTATTGTCCCAGTCCTTCTCAGAATACAATAAGCATACCTTCACAGCAACATCTCCTTAGCATAACAATCAATACAATATGTCGTCACTTCAGCTTCTCTTTCCGCACAGGCATTCCCTCAGACAGCCGATCCTTCAACGCCTCATATGTAAGCCTGTATTTCCTTACCTGATTCACTGCACTGGCACTGTCTGCCGCCTCACCGCGGGCAATCCGAAACGTCTGCCTGCCCGCTTCGTCCACCATGGCTCTAAGGCTCACAATGCCGGGACTTGCTTCGGCAAGTTCCTTTAAATGTGTCACATAAATTCCCATACATCCCTGCCCCAGGAAAAATTCCAACACCCTTTTCCCCATGATACAGGCATCATAATTAGCCGCCGTGGTAAACAATTCATTGATAATCACAAATGCACAAGGTTTTTGCTCCTGTCCCGACTGCACCATTTGACTTGTTTGCACTTTCTCTCCCACCTGTGCTGTCAGAGACCTAGAATATCCGGGATTTGCCATTGAAACCGATTTCATCATGGGCGCCAGCCGAGCCAGCTCTTCTTTCAGCTTTCCCCTGCCCGTTTCCACACTTTCCTCCACGGAAAAGTGTGTCAGAATATCCGTAAAACGAGGCAAAAACGCCGCTTTTGCCGGCACATCCAAGCCCATCTTTGCAAAATAAACCATTTGTCCCAGGCTTCTTGCAAAGGTGGTCTTCCCACCCTGGTTAGGGCCGGTGAGCACAAAAAACTGCTCCCCCTTCCTACAAATCACATCATTGGAAACAATCTCCCGCTCCCTGCCAACTGCACAGGAAAGCGCCAGATCATATACCCCCTCAGCATACATCATTACATCATTGGATTCATCCTTGGCGGACATAGAGAGATATTCCAATGCCTGCCCCCATACCTGCTGCGGTTCGGCAAATGCAAATCCTTCCTCTCTCATCCTCTGTTCAAAACAATAAAAGGAAAGATAAAAAGAAATCTCCGCGGAGAAACGCAGCAAATTCTCCTGGGCATACATTTCATATTTCTTATAAAATCCCTCCACATTCTTGAAGAATCCCGGATTCTGCTTTTGGAAAATCTTAAGTATCTCCCCTTCCAGCTCAGATAAATTTGCAGAAACGCCAAAGGGACTATCTTCCATCCTTTGTTCCTGCCCCTGACAGGTACAACATCTCGCCAAAAACTGCTCATAGGCACCATCCACTTCTCCCTGTGCCACTGTGATCCTGTCATTTTCATAAGTCAGCACCAACCGAAAAGCGCCTGCTTCCGCCAGCAGATGCCTCACTGCTTCCTGCATTCCCACGAATTCTTCCGAATCAAGGTATTCCCGAAGAAACGCAATCAATGTCAACATGCCTGCCGAATGTAACGGCATTTTGTCAAGTGCTTCCAAAAGCTGTCGGAGTGCCTCACAATAACAAGCGGCCTCGCGGATATGCCAGAATGCTTTCTGCAGTTCCACCCTCACGGCTTCCTTTTTGACCAAAGCTTCTTCCCTTGCCTTCATCCCCTCCAAAAAAGTGCACAAGCTTTCATAACATCCCGGCTGTTTGATATCTGCATACACCTCTCTGCGATAGTCCTCCCCCGCCGCATCTGCCGGTAAACAATAATAAAAAGGGGATACATCCTGTCCCCAATCCTGTCGAATTCTGTCAATGACCCGATCCAGATTCAGATCCATATAAAAAGCCGGACGGATTTCGTCTTCCTCGGCTTTTCCCTCTAAATCCAAAATGCTGAAAAACGAATTCTGCCAGGCTTTTTGTCTTTTGCTTTCTTTTTTCCTTCTGTCTGCCATATTGTGTTGCCCATCCCCAATACAGTCTTGCTTCTTTTCAGGCTTCCTGAATATTCTCAGCGTAACCCAAAATAATATCATATATCGTATTCTTATATTATATGCGATTATAATAACCATGTCAACGCCTTGAATTTAACTGTATTTCACACAAAAGCAGTCGCAAAAGCGAACCCTTCTAACGAATCACACATACCACTTTGCCTGCTCCTGCCAGATATGAGCATATTCCCCCCCGGCCTGCAGCAGCTCCTCATGACGCCCACATTCTACCATACGCCCGTCCTTCATGACAATAATTCTGTCCGCAGTACGACAAATGCCTACACGATGAGAAATAATTATTGAAGTTTTTCCACGAATCATCTCCACAAATTTAGACAGAATATCATACTCCACCAATGGGTCCAGCGCACTGGTGGGCTCATCTAAGATAATGATATCACTATCCTTCCACAATCCCCTGGCAATGGCCACCTTCTGCCATTCACCGCCTGACAGCTCCTGTCCGCCGAACTCCCTGCCCAACTGCACGTCCAGTCCCCCTGTTTTCTCTATCAATTCCTCTCCTGCCACCTGACACAGCAGCTCTTTCATAGCCTCCGTATCCTTCATACGTTTCAGATTTCCGATGCCGATATTTTCCTGCAGAGTAAAATGATAATGCACAAAATCCTGCTGTACCATAGAAATATGGTCATAGAGACTTTTGCGGTTCAGTTCTTCCGTCCTGTGTCCGTCATAGGTAACATGCCCCTTGGACGGCAGATATGCACCTGTCAAAATCTTAGAGAATGTAGTCTTACCTGAACCATTTTCTCCTACAATCACCACATGTTCGCCTTTTTTGATTTCAAGATTTAATCCTGCCAAAGCCTCCCTGTCACTTCCATTATAAGAAAAATGTACATCCTCCGCCAGAATTTTATCTTGAAATGGCTGATACATTTCCGTACCATTTTCCTCCGTAGGTATGGTGAAATAATCGTAATACTCTTCAATCACATAATATTTCTGTACCACCTCCGCAAAATTGGCCACAACACTGCCCAGACTGGAATGGAGCATTGTAAACGCTGACAGACAGGCTGCAAAAGCACCTATGGAAATCTCGCCCTGAACCATCAAATAAAAAGCCAGACCAATATTAAACGCATAGCAGGCATTGATGACAACAATGCCATATACCTGCTTTTTACAGATATCCAGGTTGACATCTCTAAGCCCTCGCAGTTTGCGGATATTTTCCCCCACCCACTTTTCTTTCATGTATTGTTCAGCTCCCATCACGCGCAGCTCCTTGATACTTTCCTTCCTGGTGAATAGCTTCAGGAAGTAGCTGCAGCGGCGGTTGGCTATTCTCTGGGTACGTCTGAAATCGGCCCATCTTTTTTCAAAGTACAGCTTCGTAAAAATGTCGGGAACTAATTCTATCAGCCCGGTAAAAATAAGAATGGACGAATACCTCCCCACCACGATAATCGTGCCGATGCACAGGACAACACTTTGTGTCACCTGTATCAGTCTGTCCATAAATTGAAACTGTGCTGTTCCCCCTTTATCCGCACCGTAAAACTTATCCAATACTTCCGGATTTTCCAATGCTTCCAGGCGGATTTTCCTGGAAAAAGCAAATAACTGATTTCCAAAATATTTCTTTCCCCGCACTTCCGCCGCATGATAACAGGACCGCAAGACGACACCAATCACCGGCGGAACTCCAATACAGACCCCATATAGCATAATTGCCTTGCCAAGACCACTCCCATAGTTCCCTTCAGTCCCCGCCGCCAGCTCCAGAATATGTGCCAGCAGCAAAGGCCCCATCACGCCAACCGTTATGGAAAGTGCATACATCATAAAATTGATTGCATAAAATGCCGGGAACGCCTTATGACAATCACGAAATATGTATCCCATATAACAAAATTTCTTCTTCATACTCATACCTCTCATTCCTGTTCCACATCCTTTTCCCACATCGCAACGCTGCAGACATAATTCTTCATCCTATGGTGTATTCCGTATCCTTTTCCCGATAAAACGCACTCTGCGTCAGATACATTGTCCGATATAACCCCTGTACCTCCATCAACTCCTCATGGCTCCCTGTCTGTATAATCCTGCCTCCATCCAGTACCAGAATCCGATCCGCCATTTTTGCACTGGCAAGTCTGTGAGATATCATAATAATACCCCTCTCCTTGAAAATTCTTGCAAAATTTTCATACATATGGCTCTCCGCCACAGGGTCAAGGGATGCAGTGGGTTCATCCAAAATCAAATATTTTGCGTCAGACACAAATGCTCTCGCCATTGCCACCCTCTGCCATTGCCCTTTGGACAAATCTATTCCGTCCTCGCTCAATTTGCCCAGGTTCCGTTCCAGCCCATTTTCCTGTTCACACAATACACTTCCGTCCGCATGTGCCAAAGCCCCTAAGAGCTTTTTATCGTCAGCCAAAGCCTCTAAATTGCCAATCGCCACATTCTCCCGCAGTGTCATCTGGTACTCCTGAAAATCTTGAAAAACCGCCGACAATACTTGCGTGCGCAGTTTTGGACTAAGCTCCCTGACCGGTATGCCTCCCACTGTCACATTACCTGTATCAGGCTCATATAAACCACATAGCAGCTTGATGAGCGTGGATTTTCCCGCACCATTTTCCCCTACAAAGGCGATACTCTCCCCTTCTTTCACATAAAAAGTGACATTTTTCAGTATCTTACGCTCCGTCCCCGGATACCGAAAACTGACATTTTCAAAAGCAATATCATAGTGATCAAGCGTTGTTTTCCTGCCCAGATCCGACCTTGTTTCCAAGTGCATAAACTTCACATAGAAATCAATCTGCAAAGCGTAATTCAACATCCCTGCCAACTGCCTGCTGCACATATTCAATTTGCCTTCAATACCGGATACGCCATTCAACGCTCCGGTAAACTGTCCCAGCGTCAGATTCCCCTGCAAAAGTCCCACCGCCACAGCGCTGACCACAAAAACCAGATAGACCACATTCAGAATTCTGCTTCCCATATCTGCCAATGTCACTTTTCTGTTTTCCCGCATGGAAATTTCCGCCTGTTTGGTACTATAATAATTCCACTTTCCGGTGAACAACTCTTCTGCCCCAAACAACTTCATTTCATACATAGCATGCTTATTGGTAAGCATTCCCTTCAAATCATCCATCCTGCGCCTGGTATCCGCCAATTCTTCCGTCACTGCCACCTGACGTCCTGCGGTATAATAGCCTAAAACCAACATAGGAACACCTATGATCACCACTCCCAGGCCGATCCATGTTGAAATGGCAAAAATAACTGCCATAGAAAATATCAGCGCTATCATTGTCTGCACTGCCATCACTATATTGACATAACAATTATATATGGTTGTTTCAGGTTCCTCAGACATTTTCTGGAAAATTTCCTGTGTTGCCTGTTCCTCAAAGGAAGCATATTCCAACTGTGTCAGACGATCCGCAATCTCCGGCGCCATTTTTTCTGTCAGTTTTGTTGAGGTGACCGCCATCTCATATAAACCAATTCGCTGTAGTGAAACCCACAAGGTCAACATTGTAACGAATAAAATCCCCCATAAAACCACCTGCTCTACAGGAACACTCCCTTTTGCATATCCTATCGCACTGTCCACAATACGCTGCACCAACAATACCTGCAGTCCTGTAAAAAATGTTGGAATCAAAAAACAAATCAGACTGAAAAACACATTCCAGGGTGCATAGCGGAACACCGTTTTCATACAGAAGAAGCAATTCTTTAATACTTTCATTTTTCCATATTCCTTCCTTTATTTTATTGATTATTTTTTCAATATTGTACTATGGTACTTAAACATTGTACTATGGTACTTAAACATTGTACCATGGTACTTAAACATTGTACCATGGTACTTAAACATTGTACCAGGTACTTAAACATTGTACTGTTTAATTATAATACCACGGTACTTGACACTGTATCATGGTATTTATTGTACTGGAGAAAAAGGAAAAACTGGATTTGTTGTAAGAAATGACATATATTTTGTAATTTTTGACAGAAGAAATATCGTCAATTTGATTGATTTGCTTGTCTGCTTTTATATCTTTTTCTGGCTTCGTGGGTCATAATATCTGCCATTCTGGTAGGCAGGGGAATATGGCTGTCCCTGGTGACCATTGCATTGGCAAACTTCATTGCCTCATCCAGGTCAATTCCGTTGCCCATGGACAGAAACAGAGGTTTCACCCCCTTGTGGGTTCTCAATACCCGCCCGTATACCTCACCTTCTATTACGATATCCGTATAGGCAAACTGCACATCTTCCGGCATTAAATAGTCCACATTTCCTATTTTGTAATAACTTTTCGCAATGCCAATGGTGGGTTTTTCCAATAAAATACCCGCATGTGTTGCAAGTCCCATATGCCTGGGATGAAGATAGCCGCTTCCATCAAAAAAGTCAATATCCGGCTGTTGCTCCAACACCCGATTCGCTCCCAGGAACAGCGGAAGTTCCCGGAACGCAAGACATCCCGGCACATACGGCACCTTAACAACATCCATATATTCCTTTTGCTCAATCACTTCATGGGAATGATAATCCAACACAACAATACAGCACACTGCATATTCTGTCTCTTCCTGCTTCCAATATGCCAAATCCACTCCTGCCACAGTTTTTACCGGAGTTAACAATTTATCTGGTATTCTTATCTTTGCCTGCAATGCGTTTTGTATCCGAATATATTCCTGCTCCATACTTTCCTCAATTTTCCTCTGCATAATCCCTCAATCCTTTCCATACAGTTCTAAAACTATTGACAATAATATATCACCATTTATAGAGTTAGTTTCGCCTCCTTCGGCAGCCTTACCGCTACAATAAATTGATTTGCTGTCCTATCCACTGCCAGTTCACCACCGCAGCCATGAACAATGCGTTCCACGCTGCGCAGCCCCAGTCCATGCCCCACCTGGTTGCGCCTGTCTGATTTGATGCTGTGGCAATCTTCCCGCAATTTTCCTGACTGCATTTGCCCCAAATGGCTATTTCGGAAATCTTCTCTGCTATTGGCAGCAGAATTACGCACTCGTATATAATAACAATATTCCTTTTCCTCACATTCTACTACAATAAATCGGTTCTCCTGAACGAAGTCGTTGGCCTCCAGGGAATTGTCCAGCAGGTTACCCAAAATGCCGCAGATTTCGTTTGGCTTCAAAGGAATATTCGTCAGATTACATAGGGATAACCTGAACGCAATATTCCTTTTTCTGGCTTTTGCCATTTTATCCGCAAGTAACGCATCCACTACTAAATTGCCGCTTTTCATCGGCAGCGTCAGAGCATCCACATCTTCCGCAAAAATATGCAGGTAATCTTTCATCTGCACATATTTTCCCTCCTCTAGCAACAGACTTAACAGTGTAATATGATTCTTCAAATCATGCCAAAGCTCTCTTGTGCGCTGATACTGTTCTTCCACATTTTCCAAGTACACATCGGATTCATGCTTTCCAGCCTCTTCCTGAAACTGCCTCCTTTTTTCCCGCTGCTTTTTCCCATACAAATAATAAGAACCCTCATATGCAAGCAGCGCTGCAAGGAAAAAAGTCAAAATCCAAGCCCACATGAGCCCGGTATCTCCATGCGCTCCAGAGTCGGCATAAACACCCCAACGTACCAATATAGCAATAAACAGAAAAAACAGAGTGATACCTACTGTCAAACCATCCAAATACTGCCAGTCCCGGCCTGTTGTTCCCATCGCATATTCCTGTTCCACTGCAATCCCCACCATCAATACTGCTATCATAATCCCTTTGGAGACAAAAATGCCCATCCACTGCAAAAACTGGTTGGAACCATTCGCACCCATCCCTGTCATGATGAGTGAAAAAATAATGTCCAGATAACACCCCACGGTAAAAAAGCCTGCGCCCTTGACACAAGCCTGTACCACACTGTATTTGTGTTGCCGCAAAAACACATACAAAGTCATAATTACCGTCAAAATCAGACTGACTATCTGCACCCCAGCATCAGCCTCCTTTTCACCTCTTTTGCATAGGAACGGCTAACCGGAATCACAGCTCCTCCCTGCACCTCAATCTCCGTACCGGAATAACTCCGAATTCCTTCCATATTCACCAGATAACTTTTATGACAGCGCAGAAATGTTTCCCCTAACTCCTGTTCTGTTTGGTCCAAATTACCATAAAAACGATATTCCGTCTCCATGGTCACCAGCCGAAGCATTCTTTTGTCACTCTCAAAATACATTATCTGCCTCTTATCCACCAGCATTTGCTCCCCACCTAACCGGAACATGAACACCTGTCCGGATAACTCCTGCCTGATATCATAAAGCACCTGAGATAACTGATCTGTCATCTGACTCTTCAGCAAATATCGAAACGCCCTCACCTCATAGCCTGTCTGCATATAGTCTATAAAGCCTGTGACATAAACAATCAGACCATGCTCCCCTCGTTTGCGCAATTCCCTGGCAGCCCTGATGCCATCATCGGTACCCTGTTCCATCTGTACATCCAGAAAAAACACATCCGCAGATACCCCTTTTTCAACCGCCTCCACCAATTGCGCCCCGCTTCCATATTCCGTCACTTCCACCTCGTAATCATGTACAAAACTATCCTGCAAGATTTTCTCATGCAAAAGCTGTCTGTAATGTAGCTCGTCATCGCAGATAATGACCCTCATGCCAAAAACTCCTCCTGCCATACTGAAAACAGTCTGCGGATTTTTCACCGCCCAAAACAATCCTTTGTCAACAGAGTATCACAAATCCTTTCTTTTGGGAACAACCATAACCAACTCCTTAATCTATGCTGAAACAAATCATCAAAAAACTCACCTTACCGGACACATTCTCCTTCCAATAAAGTGAGATTTTTTAATCAACCCAAAATACCTCAACATCACACTGCAGCACCAACAAAAATGAATGAACTGCCGCGCACAAACAATCCGTGAGAAAAGTCTGCTGCACAGACTTTCCTTCACACTTGCCCTTCCAGCACTTTAGCCGCTTCTGCAATACATTCCGGAATACCTGCCGGATTTTTGCCGCCTGCCTGAGCCATATTCGGTCTGCCGCCGCCACCGCCGCCGACCTTTCCTGCAATCCCCTTAATCAGATTTCCTGCATGGGCACCTTTGGCAAGAGCACCCTCTGTTGCCATAGCCACCATATTGACCTTGCCGTTCTGATTGGACAACAGGACAATGACCCCTTCTCCAAGCTTCTCCTTCAACTGATCTCCCAGTTCCCTGAGACCGTTCATATCCACGTTGTCTACACTGGCTGCCAGAAGCTTGACCCCTTTGACCTCTACTGTTTTGTTCATCACATCTCCCAGGGCGTCCTTGGCTGCCTTACTTTTCAAAGACTCCAATTCAGAAGAAAGGCTCTTCATCTCCGCCATCACATGTCCGCATTTTTCCACCAGTGCAGAAGGTGTTGTCTTCAATATTCTGCTGGCCTCATCCAATGTCTTCTCCAGATTCTTATAATAAGCGAACACACCATTGCCTGTCAGCGCTTCAATCCTGCGTACTCCCGCTGCCACACCGTTCTCGGACAGAATCTTAAAGGCAGAAATAGCACCTGTATTGACCACATGGGTTCCGCCGCAAAGTTCCACAGAGAAGTCACCCATCCTGACCACGCGCACTGTCTCGCCGTATTTCTCGCCAAACAGTGCCATAGCTCCTGTCTTCTTCGCCTCTTCCACACTCATCTCTTCTGTCTCAACAGCCAGATTCTCTGCAATCTTCTCATTGACAAGCTGCTCCACTTTGTCTAATTCTTCCCCGGTCATCGCCGCAAAGTGGCTGAAATCAAACCGAAGCCTCTCTCCGTCCACATAGGAACCTGCCTGTTCCACATGGGTACCCAGCACTTCCCTCAGTGCCTTCTGCAATAAATGGGTTGCACTATGATTCTTACAGGTATCCCCACGTTTCCCGGCGTCCACGGTAAGCGTTGCCATATCACCCTTTTTCAGCATTCCTCTTGTGACTTTCCCAATATGCCCCACTTTGCCGCCTAAGAGCTTCACCGTATCCATAACTTCAAAACTGCCATCCTCTGTGGTGATAATACCTGTATCCGCATTCTGACCGCCCATGGTGGCATAGAAAGGCGTTTCCTCCACAATCACAGTACCAATCTGGCCGTCCGATAAGGCTTCCACCAGCTCTGTCTCCGTGGTCAATACGGTAATCCGTGAATTATGCTGCAATCTGTCATATCCCACAAACTCTGTGGTAATGGCCGGATCAATGGATTCATACACAGTCACATCAGCCCCCATGTAATTGGTCACTTTGCGGGCTTTTCTGGCCATTTCCCGCTGTTTCTGCATACATACGCCGAATCCAGCCTGGTCAATGGTAAATCCTTTCTCGGCAAATATTTCCTCTGTCAGATCCACAGGGAAACCATAAGTATCATATAATTTAAACGCATTTTCTCCTGAAAGTTCCGTCACGCCGGCCTTTCTCATTTCCTCTTCCATCTCTGACAAAATGCTCAATCCCTGGTCAATATTTTTATCAAACTTTTCTTCCTCCTGTGTGAGTACATTCAGGATAAATGCTTTCTTCTCCTCCAATTCCGGATACCCGTCCCGACATTCCCGGATCACTGTCTCACTTAAATCAGCCATAAATTTACCCTGGATGCCTAACAGCCTGCCATGTCTTGCGGCACGGCGGATCAGACGGCGCAGCACATATCCCCGTCCTTCATTGGAAGGCATAATACCATCACTGATCATAAAGGTAGTGGAACGAATATGATCGGTAATCAGGCGGATAGACACATCCACAGCCTCTTCCTTCTGGTACTCCACACCTGCGATCTGGCATATCCTGTCGCGAATCGCCTTCATGGTATCAATATCAAAGACACTGTCCACATCCTGCACCACCACTGCAAGACGCTCTAATCCCATACCGGTATCAATGTTCTTCTGGGAAAGTTCCGTATAGTTCCCATGCCCATCGCTGTCAAACTGCGTAAATACATTATTCCACACTTCCATAAAACGGTCACAGTCACAACCCACTTTACAGTCGGGCTTGCCGCAGCCATATTTGATACCTCTGTCATAATAAATCTCGGAACAGGGACCGCAGGGGCCTGCCCCATGCTCCCAGAAGTTATCACAGTCACCATTCTCATCCCGATAAAATCGTGTTATCTTCTCTGCCGGAACGCCAATCTCTTTTGTCCAGATATCAAAAGCCTCATCATCCTCACAGTAAATAGAAGGATACAGACGCTCCGGGTCCATTCCCACCACTTTCGTCAAGAATTCCCAGCTCCACGCAATGGCCTCATGCTTAAAATAATCCCCAAAAGAGAAATTGCCCAGCATTTCAAAAAAGGTCAGATGTCTTGCCGTTTTGCCTACATTTTCAATATCGCCGGTACGCACACATTTCTGACATGTTGCCACCCGGCGCCTGGGCGGAATCTCCTGACCCGTAAAATAAGGCTTCAGGGGTGCCATACCGGAATTAATAATCAGCAGACTGTTGTCGTTATGGGGTACCAGGGAAAAGCTTTTCATTTTTAAATGCTCCTTGCTCTCGAAAAAATCAAGGAACATTTTTCTAAGTTCATTTACGCCATATGATTGCATGGGTTCATCCTCCAAATCTGTTATATTATCATTGATTCTGCAGTGATCCTATTTGGCTGCGACCACAATTTGATGATATCATTATGCCCTTAGGGAAACGAATACTTTCTGCTTTAAAACACTGTAAAGTAAACAGCTTCTCACGGGAATACATCATTTCCAATATGATACATTATAACATGATTTTTGAGTTTGTATAGTGGAAATCATAAAAACTTTTCAGACCACCATATCTGTTGAAGGGATACAATATCCCGCCGGAAAATCATTGTGGCTCTCACGAGACACAGCTCAACAGGTTCTGCAATATTATATACCATGTGGTACCACAAAATTTATAATTGTAATTTGACATACATAAAAAACCTGGGTTGAGCTTATATTGAACACTTCAACCCAGATTCGCAAAAATCCCATACATTTATTCAATTGTATTTCATATCTGTATGACCAAGCTCTGAAGCCAAAGCAACTGCTTCATCACGGTTTTCCGCTGGTGCTGATACCATTCCGCCCTCATTTAACTCAATCAAGACGCTCTGAAACGCACCCTTAACCACAATTTCTCCCAGTGACTCTACTCTATTTTCTTCTTTGTTATAAATCCACAGACTGGCAGCTTTGCCTCCATATCCAGGATACCTGCCAAATGACAACTCTAATATGTCATTGTCCAGAGATTTATCACTGCACAAGATACGGATGCTGCCCTTGAAAACATCATCTTTGAGCAAATAGCAATAGTACCAGCCCTCCGCTTTTACAGTACATTTTTCAGCCAACTGGCTGCCGCCTTCGTTTTCCCATTGAACGCCCTCAAGCAATATATTAACTTTCAGCGGTAGCGGAACAATATAAACCGCTGCTGCCAGCAGAACTACTGCCACGATAACACTTGCGGCTCTTTTTGCAATCACTTTGACATTTTTCCCCAATTACTTTCCCCCTCTCTTTATCAGTAATCTGATACCCTAAGTAAATTTAGAAATTCTCATAATGTGTAATTTTTACTTTCCCGTCATATTTATATTGTACATTACCAGTTGAGTCATGGTTCTGGTACCACTTCCATAATCTGCAACCTTGCACTCAGTCCCGGCTGCTATGATTGTTGCTACATTTTTTCAGAATATTTTCATGTTCGCTGGAGGATTCCATGCTCCTGCCGGACAAATATTTCCTTACTGCACCTGTACCCACACTTGAAAATTTATAATTGCAATTATCCACAAATGAATTGGATAAAATGCATAAAAGAAATATTTACTGAATTTAGTCTGTGGTCCGCGTTCCCCATTATACAACAACATAAATGGAAAGACCAGAAAATACAATGGTTCACCAAAGGGCAAAACGAGCGAAATCACTTCGATTAACCCATACCCTATAAAACGAATTACCTTTTTATCGTGGAAAAAATATTCGACAAACATAAACGGCAGTATAACCGTACCCCATTCTCCCCAAAAGAAGCCCAGGAAAAAACTGATACTGGAAGTTATATACAGGCATATTTTCCAAATCCCCTGTTTACGCATTCCCTCCTGCACTGACAAAATAGCAAATACTCCAAGTGCAAGCGTAAAAATAACATTGTCACTTCTATATAGAATCTGTTGTTCTCTACCAGAAAGAACATCCGCAAATATTTTGAAAAATGTATTTAGTGTTATATTGCCAACAAAAACAATCCCTGCCAGTATAGATAACCGTAGACAATACTTTTTTAAATTATGAGTATGACGAATTCCTTCCACTGCAAAATACGCAAACATAGGCGCGACACATCGTGAAATAACAGTAAAAAAAGAAGACATTTCAGGTGATACCAAATGATTGATATAACGCAAATGATCTAGAATCATCAATATTACCATCAATCCTTTTATTTGAAATGCATTCATTAATTTGAACTTTTCCAACCTGATTCTCCCCCTTCTTCAACACAGCTCTCTCTTTCGCTCTTATCAAGCCAAAACAACTCTCTGTATAGCTCACTTTGCGCCATCATTTCATAATGACTTCCACAATTGACAATTTTTTCTTCATCAAAATACATATATACATTTACTGTCCATAACAGATGTTATGTTCACCCAAAACTATTAGTAAATTATGAACCTTCCTCACCAACCATACAAATGAACTTAAATTATTTATGCAATTTCCTTTGTTTTGCTTCTATTAGATTTCTTACATTCTCCACGGCTTTTGATTATCATCATATAACTCATTTTACTTTGTTTTCCAAAAAATTACATGACATTTTATGAAAAGTTTATTAAACAATAATTTATTAAACCAGTGGTAGTGGCTTGAATGTTGTTGAGCATGTTCCCTCCCTTTATGGCTCAAAAACAGAGCATATAGATTTTCAGTTTCTATATGCCCTAACATTGTAACCATCAATATCAAACAGCTTCCCTCTCCCTTCTCAGATTTTGAGGGCTGTCTATTACAGTGCATACACCTTCAGATCCGCATATTCCCCAATCATGGGTGCTAACTGACGGAAACCGATCTTGCCGCCGGATAATAACGGGCCGTAAGTCTCACCATCATCCACAAAACGGAATACTTCAACCTCTTCTACTAAAAAGCGAACGATATTTCCCTTCTTTTCTAATGCAATCCGATACATCTGCTTGCACTCGTCCGCATCCGGAATTGGATCCCCCCCTTGGGCAACCAGATGAAAACCATAACTTTTCCGCAGATTGCAGGTATGCAGCGCCCTTTCATCCGGTTCCTTTCTTCGGAAATAGGATACATGAAAGGCATTGATATCACCATGATGATATTGCACATACTCTCCGGTACGCTTCGTCAGGGAATCATCAAAAATATCCTCCCCATTACGCCCTTTTGCTGCAAAAAAGAGAATTGCCAGTCCCGGCTCCTTGATTGGCTGGAATTTCCACTCAATCCTTACATCCGACGGGAAATCTTCCGGACACCATAACACATAATTGGCCTTCTGTCCCTCTGCTGCACTCAGGGCATTTTCCAGCCGCAGCCGCCCCTCCGGAAACGAAATATTCGCGCTGCCCTCCAGCACAAATCCCTCAATATCCGCCTCACAGCTTAACGGGTTTTCATAAATCAACTTTCCTTCTGTCATATGAACCTCTTTCTGCGCACTTTTCTGCGCTTTTTATTCTTCTCCGGAAGTCCCTTCTTTCCCGGAATTTTACCCTTCCCTGGATTTTCCTTCTTCCATGAAAAAAGTTCTCCATCCCTGGAATACTCCTCTTTTATCTTACCACACAAACCCACTGCGTCGCAACGACACAAATTTGCCTGATGCCGTTCTGATGAGCATACTTTCTTTATCGTTGCCTAAGTCGGAATTTCTATCCTTTTTTCTAACACTACTCGCTTGCTGAGCGAGGAAAGTCTTAAGAAATTGTCATATTATACTTCAATCCTGAACAAATTGGCCTTCTCATCGTATTCGGCTTTCACACCCTGAATATACGATACCAGTGCATTAATCTCCAATATCAGGCAGCCATCATCAATTTCATAAGGCTGACCATTCAACAGATTTTCCTCTCCATTGACAAGCATATGGGTGCGCCCCACCTCTGCCTGTACATGATATGACCCACTCTCCAGCGTCAGCACCTTATTTTCATACTGATAAGTAAAAGCTTCCGGTTTTCTTCCATGGATACCCTTCAGGATGTCAAGAATCGGACTGTAAATACTCCCATGCTCCACTTTGCTCAGAATGCCATGGGTGTCAGGCTCCTGACCATTGACCAGTACCTTGCAATAGACGCCGTCCTTTTTCACATACTTTACCCTGTCTGCCGGAAGAATTGCCGGAAATGCACCTTTACGCTCTATGACGCCGCTTCTGACATGTGAAGACAACCGCTGAGGCATTTGTTCCGTCAAGGCTCCCACACAAGTCTCTACTGTCTCTAAACCGATGGTCTCCCTGATCTCTTCTCCATGAATACCCTCCATGACAGCCGTCACCGTGATCTTTCCCGGGCATGTCATGGAACGCAAGAACACTCTGTTGACACCGCATTCCGCATACACATACTCCTTATGAATCACACTGTCATCCCTGTCAGGCCCCCGGAAGCGGCCGCTGTTATACCCTCCCAGAAACTCCGCAGGTCCTTCCACCGCAAAAGTAATTTTACTGTCACAAAGAGGGCAGACACGCCCTTCCTCATCTACCACTTCCACATCCAGGAAAGCCGCATCCACACCATCCGCCAGGAAACCGGCCTCCCCGGTGACAGCCCGAAGCCGCAGTGCCGCCGGTTCTCCTGCCGTTTCTATCCTGTCCTCGGCTACAAGCACTCCCTGATAATCATAAGCCTTGACACTGACGGCACCTGACCAGGTAATATCCACATGAGAAATGGGGAAAATAAAAGTGTATATGGGTTCTTCACAGCTTCCTGCAAGCTTATCATTTACATACAACTCCACTTTTGCAATATCATAACTTCCCACCACATACACAGTCTTATCCTCTGGATTCCTGTAAGCATATTCCCCTGTTTTCACCCAGGCCGTACCATTGAATTCCTTCAAGGCATAGCGATAAGCACCCTTCGGAGGATAATTCCAATGTCCCAGGATCGCCACATCGGGTTTCGGAGACTGCATCACCTGAAACACACGAAAATTCTGCTTTTTCACTCTGACAGCATCCACTCTGCCGCTCATACGTCCATTCTCACTATATGCCTGTCTGCCATGTTGCGCGGAATCCGTCCAACACAGAGCGGCAGCGGCAGAATAGAGATTTTTCCCCGACGCTCCGCCCATTCGGTCATGGAAAAATTCCTGGTAGCCGCTGGCTGCCCTGATAGCAAATTCCTCAGAAGTCAAATCATAGAAATCATATCCCGGCTGCTTCCTGCCTGCCTTCCCAAGCCACAGATTATCATAATCATAATCAGGCGGTGTAAAATCATCCCATATTCGCCTTGGAGATTCTTCCCGCAGATATTCTGTCTCCGTAATGGGCACTTGCCCCGCTATAAAAGAAGCAGCATGGCGATTCAGCATAGTGCCCGCGTACTCTGCCTCCTCAATCACTTCCTGGGTATTGATGGTACGGCATCCCATAAAACGGCCGCCTGAAGGGTCAAGCTTCTCTTTTAACAGGCGCATCTCCCGCATATGTTCCTTGTTAATAGAATTATTTCCCGCCTCCCAGAACAAAATGCTTGGATGATTCCTGAAATAGATAATGGTATCCCGCATGAGCTCCACGCGCTGCTTCCACTGTCTGCCGAAAGTTTCACGCTCCTTATCCCCGGCAGGCTGCGTACACACGATTCCGAATCTGTCAAAAGAACGGATATCCGCCGGCGAACCGGCCACGTGCATAAACCGGATATGATTTGCATTGCTTTCCCTGATCAGTTTGGCATCCAAATCCCGCATCCAATCCGGCACACACCCAAGCGCTGCCCATTCATTGGCAGCTCTCTGGGCATACCCGGTGAGCCATACCTTTGTATCATTAATCTTAAGACCTTCCCCAGCTTCATATGTCACTTTCCTGAAGCCCGTATCCAATTCCTGCCTGTCGATTATCTCTTCATCACAGCGCAATGTTACACATACATGGTACAGATATGGGTTGTCAATCTCCCAAAAGTTCAGATCGGAAACAACTGCTGCGGCTGTCAGGATTTCCACATGATAAGATGCTGTTTCCACTTCATAAGGAGTATCCACCGGTACAAAACCCGCTGCCGTTTTATCATAGGCATCAGAAGGAATAATTGTCTTACATGATTTGCAGACACCCTTTGAACTAAGCATTTGCGGTTCTCCCGAAAATGTTGCCGCCAGTTTGCCCTCCGCATCATATAACGCAACTTCCAAAGAGGCATTCCTTTCCCTGCCGCTCTCATTACGAACTTCCGCCTCTACATGAATCACCGCTTTCCTCTCCTGTATGTCAAAATCTGACCCATACACATAGACACCTTTTGTTTTCAGATTGCTGTACAAAGGCAGTGTCAGATAGATCTCCGGTTTCACATGCAGATATATATTCCTTGCAAGTCCACCCACAGTAGGATTGAAATCATTGCAGTTCCACTGATATGCCACACCCCTTTGGTCCTCCGGTACCTTGCCTGCGTCTGTGAGCACCGCCATAAACGTCCCCGGCTCCGCATCAGGATGATTGGGTGTCTCTGCACTGATCACGTCCATATTTCTGGAAGAAGTACTATCCGTTGCAATGGCTATCAACTGTTCCTCATCTTCTGTCAAATATTCCGTAATATCAAAGCCTACCGGAAACGCTCCTGCTTCATAATAGCCTGCCAGACAACCATTCACATACAGATAACAAGTCTGACGGATTCCCTCCACCTCAAGGAAAAGTTTTCTTCTGTCAAACGCTTCTTGAACATTCTTCCCATGGCAGCCGGATATCTCCATAAGCGCTTTGCGGGAAAACCATTTTCTATAACAGGAAAATGTCCGCTTCTGACCGCTTCCTGCATCCTGTATTCTGTATTCTGTCCACAAACAAATCTACGTCATTGTATGTGTGTGGAAGACTGACTTCTTTCCAGCCATCCTCCTGATACTCCCTTTCATAGAACGCTCTTCCCGCCTTATCCCGCACAGCTCCCAGTGCATTTTTCAAAGGAAACGCATTCGCAAGACAAAAATGCCATCCATAATTAAAATTGTACTTACCTGATTCCATTACCTGATTCCTCCACCGCCATATTTTATATTAACTTCTGATTCCCCTCTAACACAATACACAAATACATTTACATGCAATTCAACAGCACCCAAATCCGCAAAGCTGCCTGCCGCTTTCCTTTATGAATTACATTTCTCATTCACATTGCGTTCCCGCCTTACTACAAAGAAAACACCCCGATATTCTCGGGGTGCCTCATTATTTCACAGCATTAGCATATTCACAACAATATCAATATTTTCGCCAATTGCCTCTCATTCTGCCATATGAGCCAAAATATCGGAAATCATTTCCTTTTTATCTACAGAAGCCATTCCACCTCTGCCAACTATATATTCCACCAGATTATATGCTTTCTGCTTCATAGAACCCCTTATCGACCTGTCATCATACATTTTTTCATACAACCTCAACAACTGCTGATTAGTAGTCTCCCGACAGCGAACAATATCTCCCAACGCCTGCGCCTTTGCCTGTCCCATTACATTCCCTGGACAACCCTCGGTACCACTATCGCCGTCTTGCATCATTGAAAGCTTTTCGATCACCTCACTAAGATACTTTGTATCTTTCTGTATGGCCTCCATCTGTCTCAGGATATCGGACAAGGCAACCACCTGACCTTCTTCTTTCTTAATGGTTCCTGCATTTTCCGCAACTTGTTCTGCAAACTCTTCCATCATTTGAGCCACTGGTATATCTATAAAATCTGACATTTTCTCATCCTCCAAATATTCATCTGGCGGACACGCAAGGCATATTCTATTTTCAGAAACGAAGCGTGCCCTGCCATTTTTCACAAGACCCTTCGCCCGCTTGGGCCAGGTCGCTCCATACTCTTTACCTTGCTCATCTACAACAATAATGTTTTTTGCTATGGGTATCCCCCCTTTGCTATAGATTCGTTCTTATCAAGTGAATGCTGTTTTTTCTTATGGGTGCCCTCCCCGATTCACATATTCAGTATATCAGCTTCCTGAAAACTTGTCAATTGCAATCAGGCGAATTTCAGGGCATTATCATGCAGCTTACAGACAGATACCACTTCAACGGAAGCTCTCATAAATCGCATGCAGAATATTAAAAAAGCAAAATATGACCTATTCAAATTTTGATAAATATGATACTATTTTGATAAAAAGGTACAACAAACAGAAAGGTTCTTTATTATGTCCGTAAATACTCCCAACAGTAATCCTGCTGATACGCTTCCTGAAAAACGACGAAAACAGTGTGCCATTCTTTTCTCCGTATTTTTGTGCACTCTGCTGCTCTTCTGTTGCTATATAGCATTTCAGGCACAAAGCACACAGAAACATTTCATTGCAACCAACACTGCTCTATACGCCTCTGCCTTGGACGCACAGCTTCCAAATTCAGCGAAAGATTTGCCCACAGAGCAGGCCGCGCTTAGAGAATTCCTGTTATCGGAAGCCGTTTTTCCTGATGTTCCTTCTTATGGAACCCTTGTTGTGTTACACAATGGGCATGTGCTTCTCACCCATGGACAAAATATACTTTCATATAAACTTGCAGCAACTATGGCCGAAAGCGCCGACACCAACTCATCTGTGTATATTTATGATGCTCCGGGTCTTCCGAGCTTTTATTTTTGTGTTGTCACTTCTCAGAGCAATGAACTGGTGTATTGCTATTATGAACCAGCCTTAACGGGTTGGCAATTGCTATGGGAAGGCTTAACTGTAAAACGGACTGTCTTCCTGACTATGTTGTTACTTGCAACGGTGATCACCTTCAGTCTCCTGATCGCCGCCATCCCGATGAATCCGAAGGGCGAACGCATTATAGAAATCACGGTTCCTGACGAACCGGAGACGGAAGCTGTCTTTGGCGCTCTTCCCTATTTCAGCGG
This sequence comes from uncultured bacterium, assembly GCA_947175015.1. Classification (GTDB taxonomy): domain Bacteria; phylum Bacillota; class Clostridia; order Lachnospirales; family Lachnospiraceae; genus Acetatifactor. The sequence goes on along the minus strand of CAMWLE010000004.1, from coordinate 4,339 downwards.
TATCATCATAGATTATCACAATACCGACAGCAATCCTATCAGTCCTGAAATATTGAAATTATTTGATCAAATTATCAGTGACAATTTGACTGTCAACAAAATACGATATCAATTTTCCGTTCAACGCAATTCGGACTGTCTACAATATGATATGAATTATATCAACTATAATTTGAGGGTTTTATGCGACTCTCTGAAAATGAACCTTTTTAACGCAGCTCCCGATTATGAGATCAATATCTATTACAGCAATGCTGTTTCCACTTATGAAGAAATGGAGAAGGAATTGCTCTATCTCCACAGGAATCTGCGTTACAGCCTGATACTTGGATATGGGAAGCGCCTTTCCATGGAACAGATTCAATCCTTTGAAGCAAGTTCTGCAGTGGTGGATGCAAATGCAGCAAACACCATTCAGAATCACCTGCGAACCAGAGCTTATGAAGACCTGTATGATTATCTGCGTCATAAGAGGGATATTCTGGCACGTTACCAACGTTCCAACAGTACTCATTACTCTTTTTCTCAGGTATACCGTTTTGCAGAAGAAGCCTTCTCTGTAATTAAACTTTTTTTTCAGGAAAACGCTTTTGAGCACCCCATAATACAAACTACATGTATCACTATTTTACGTGCCAACCCCGGATTCCATGCTTTCTGTGAATACCTGATTTCCTGTATCCAAACTTATCAATGCGAGAATCAGCATGTGCTGAGCAGTCGCAATGAGCAGATTATGAACAGTATCTATACGTATATAGAACAAGATCTGGCGGGTGCAAATCTGAATTCTATCGCCCGCAAAATGCAGATGACCGACAGCCATTTAAGCCGTGTATTCAAGAAAAATACCGGCTCCAATTTCTCGGAATATCTCTCCGAACGGAAACTGGAGGAAGCAGCCAGACTGTTGGTGCAAGAGCAGAAAATGAAAGTAGGCGAAATTTCCGATATGTTAGGCTACGGAAATCCCACCTACTTCCTCTCCCGCTTCAAAGCAAAATATGGTGTCTCCCCCAGCGCTTACCGCAAGGAACATCTGGAGGATAAAACTGCCAGAAAAGCTTAGTCCCCTTCCGGCAGTTCCTTACATTGCCTGGGACATCTTCTGTGTGCCCTGCATCTGCAGCTGTGCCTTCACCAAGCCATAATAGATTCCTTTCTTCTCCATCAACTCATCATGGCTTCCCATCTCCGCAATATGATGCCCGTCTATTACCACCAATCTGTCCGCATCTTTTAAGGTGGACAGACGGTGCGCAATGGCAAAAGTAGTTCTCCCTTCTGTCAGCCGTTCCAGTGCCTTCTGAATCAGGTACTCACTTTCCGTATCCAAACTTGCCGTTGCCTCATCCAATATCAACAGTCTGGGATTACTGAGAATTGCCCTTGCAATGGCGATTCTCTGCCGCTCACCGCCTGAGAGGTTATAACCATGCTCTCCCACATAGGTATTATAGCCATCCGGTGTCTGACAGATAAAATCATGGGCATTGGCCATCTTCGCAGCCTGAATCACTTCCTCATAAGTTGCATCTTGCTTGGCAAAACGGATATTATTATAAATCGTACCCGCAAACAGGAAATTCTCCTGCAATACCACACCAATCTGGCTGTGGAATTTCTCAAGCCTGATTTTCCGGATATCCACACCATCTATCAGAATTTCGCCGTCATCCACCTCATATAAATGCATAATCAGATTGATCATAGTGGACTTTCCTGTACCGGAAGCGCCTACCAAACCGATCATCTCACCCTTTTTCACCGTAAGGTTAATATCCTCCAATACCGGCTGATAGGATTTATATCCAAAAGAAGCATGATTGAACTGAATCTCTCCCTGAATATCCAGATTCACAGCCTCGTCTCCGTCAAAAATCGCAGGCTCCTGATTCATAATATCGGATATACGCTCCATACTGGTAATCAGATTCATCAAATGTCTGGGCAGATTACTGAGCTGGCCCACATAACCATACAGCATACTTGCATAAGTGATAAACTGCAGCAACTCACCTGGCGTCAAAATTCCCAGCAATGTGGCACGTCCGCCGAAAAATGTCACCAGATAACTCCCCATTCCAAGGAGAAAGGTTAAAATAGGGAAAAAGATTGCGAAAAAGGTCTCATTCCCTTTCTGGACATTGGCATAGGCATCGGCGGTCTCATCAAATTGCTCCGCTTCCCGTAGTTCCTGCCCATATGACTTCACCACCGCCATTCCGGAGATCACATCTTGCAACTTACTATTTTCCTTATCACTTTTTTTGCCCTGCATATGAAATCTTCTGTGAATCATTTTGCGGAATCCGATGGACAACCCTATGGATACCGGAACAAACACAAATGCCAGCAACGCAAGTTTCCAGTTCATAAACAGCATATATGCAAGCACAAATACAAAGGAAATAATAACTGTGAACAGATTGCAAAATACCTCACTGCAGAAATCTTTAATTCGCCTTGTATCCCTTACCACTCTGTTCATCAACTGTCCAGGTGATCTGTCATTAATATATGCCAGAGACAGTTGTTGTATTTTGTCAAATACTTTATGACGCAGATCCGCACTGATATCGGAGCCCAATCTGGCACACATATAATTCTTTCCTACATTAATAATGATTGCCCCCAATGCCAACACCAGCATGATGATTAGACAGGGCAGTGCCTCCCCATAAGTTCTTCCCTCCACGGTCAGCAGATCATCCACCAGATACCTCTGCACCTGTGGACTCATAAGTCCAACCAGTGTAGACAGAAACATCAAAAACAAAATAATGATCATTGTGCCCGTATGAGGTTTTACCAACATCATATAGTCCCGGAAGAATCCCATCTTCTTGCCGCTGCACCGCGGACATTCACGGGTATTCGGCAGCCCCCGCCCACATTTGGGGCAGGACTTCTCATACTCATGACTGACTACCCGCTCCGTCCGTCCTCTTTTTAAGATTACCATGCCTCTCGACAGATAAGAATACCTGGTCAAATGCTTTGCGGTGAATCTGCCCAGAAGGATTTGTTCATCTCCCTTTTGAACAAACAAAATCCCACAGGCAATCTGAGGTTCACTATGAATGCTGTCACATTCTTCCAGACGAAAAGCATAAGTCAGTTTTCCCTCTTCCAAGATCAGAAGACGCCTGTTGGTCATCACCGTATAGGAGTTAGAACGATAATCTCCCTTCAAATCAATGTCCAATGGAAGACAGTAATAAATCTCTTCCCCGCTCTCCAATCCACATAGTTTCTCGTTTTCTTCCGACAAATCATATTGTAGAATCACTTTTTCATCCCTCCATACTTTCAGACAAACAATGAACCGATAATTACTGTTCACAGTCATATGAAGCAGTTCTGAAATACTTCCCGGCAGTTACTTTTCGCTAACTGTCCATGGAATGTTCCTGTCAGTCACTTTCCATGAAATAGTTTCTGTTACGAAACACATTAGTACTGCAACAGAAACGAACTCTTCCATGACCATGAACAGTGTTCATTTACAGAAACAGATCCAGTTTCCTGCGCTCCGCAACTGTCAGCCGATTCACATCGGGAATCTCAAAACGATTTTCATCAATATCCATAATCAAAATTCTGGTATCAGAAAGATGAATCACAGAATTTCCACCCATGCGAATGGTAAAATTGCACTCTCCATGATCTGTCCCCACATTCCAATAGGCGAAACCATACTCATCCTTTATCTTATAGATTTTCTGAATGATTGGTGTAAAATAGCGCAATGTCAACTGTTCTTCCAACATCTCCACAGTCTCTTTGCTGATATCTGACATTTTTTCTACAATGCCAATCTCCTTGGAACGCTCTTCTGCTGTTCTTATGGAGATAAATTCATTTTTATCGGAAAACGGAAACATCCGCACCACCAATACTCTTGGATAAAATTCTTCCCCAATACGCAAGCTTAGGAAACCAGTCCCCGTTCTCTCAAATTTCGCATTTTCATCATTCAGATACCGCACGCGAAGCATTTCCTCCGTCTCCTGCTCCATCTGTTCCAACTGAAAATCATCCATTTCCCGTTCCGGTCCGCCAGGTCCGCGCCTTCCGCCGGGGCCGCCAGGTCCACCAGGTCCTCTATGTCCGTCCATCCTCTTATCCTCCTATTCCAGTTCTGAGACTTGTTCCAGTTCCGTCTCTCTTATTCCAGTTCCGTCTCTTCTCTTCAGCGCCCCTGTTCAGGAAGGAATTTTCATCTGCATAGGGCGCATCTGAAAATTTCTTCCGGGCGCTTCCGTTCCGAGACTGTTTTTAATTCCAGTTCCGTCTCTTCTCTTCAGCGCCCCTGTTCAGGAAGGAATTTTCATCT